>CAYNXB010000004.1:68549-75141 GCA_964401045.1 uncultured Sphingomonadaceae bacterium
ATCCTCCCCGCCGTCCTGCTGCCGCTGGCCGTCGCTTGCGCCCCGGGCAATGTCGATGAGCCGCGCAAAATCCGCGCGCCCGCCGCCACCGCGACGGGCGAGCCGATCAGCTGCATTTCGTCCAACAATATCCAGAACACCGAGGTGTGGGACGATTACACGATAGACTTCCGGATGGCGAACGGCCGAACCTATCGCAACACGCTCGACAACCGTTGCCCGGGCCTCGGGTTCGAGGAACGATTCATCTACGAGACGAGCATCAGCCAGTTGTGCAGCACCGACGTCATCGCCGTGCTTTACAGCGGTGGCACGCGCGGCGCGTCGTGCGGCCTCGGCCAGTTCGTACCCGTCAAGGTGGAGAAGACGAAGAAGTAACGCTTGTCCGCACGCGGATACGCGGAGGGCTCGTCAGTTCTCTTCGCCACTGAGCCGGCTGATCACCGTCGCCGCGACGAGGTCGCCGATCACGTTGAGTGTCGTCCGGCACATGTCGAGGAACCGATCGACGCCGAGAATCAGGCCGATGCCCTCCGGCGGCACCCCGACCCCGCCCAGGATCAGCGCGACCACTGGCAGCGAGCCAGCGGGGACGCCGGCGGTTCCGACGCCGGCAAGGATGCACACCAGCATGACGAAACCCTGCTGCGCCAGCGTCAGCTCGACGCCGAAGAACTGCGCGAGGAACAGCACAGTCACGCCCTCGAACATCGCGGTGCCGTTCTGATTGGCGGTCGCGCCAATGGTGAGTACGAAGCGCGCGACACGGCGCGGCAGCTTGAGCTCGGTCTCGGCGACGCGCAGCGCGGTCGGCAGCGTGGCGTTCGAGCTCGCGGTGGAGAACGCCATCACGCTCGCCTCGCGGGTCTGGCGGAAGAACGCGAGCGGGCTCTTCCTCGCCAGCAGCGCGAGGAGGATCGGAAACACCCCGAACATCTGTAGCCCGAGGGCGAGCAGCACGACCGCCACATAGGCCGCGAGCTTGCCGAGCAGATCCCACCCGAACTGCGCGGCGAGGTTGAACATGAAGCAGAAAATCGCGAACGGGGCGAGCTGGATAACGAGGCCGATCAGCTTCATCGCCACTTCGAACAGGCCCTCGATCGCATCCTTGAGGGTTTCGGTGCGGCGGCTCTGGACCAGCAGCAGGCCGACGCCGAACACCAGCGCGAACACCATCACCGCGAGGATGTCGTTCTCGCTCATCGCGGTGACGACGTTGGATGGGATCAGGCCGAGCACTGCCTCGACCCCGGTCTTGGCCTCGCCCGATTTCTCGACGATGCTCGCCGCGCCCGCACTCCCTTGCGCGAGCAACTCGCGCGCAGCGGCGGGATCGACCCCTTGGCCGGGCCGAATCAGGTTCACGACCAGCAAGCTGATCGCAACCGCGATCCCCGAGACGACCACGGTGTAGCCGAGCGTCGCAAGACCAACCCGTTTGAGCGCCCTGACCTCGCCCATTTCGGCGATGCCGACGACCAGCGCCGAGAACAGCAACGGGATCACCAGCATGAACAGCAGGCGCAGGAACACCTGGCCGATCGGCCCGGTGATATACGTCACCACCATATCGACCCAGGCGGCGTCACGCGCGAAAGTGTAAGCGAGCAGGCCCGCGCCGAGCCCGGCGGCGAAGCCGATCAGCATGCGCCACTGCAAGCCGTCGTGCCGCACCGGCGCGGCATCCCGGGCGATCTCGCTGGCGTCGGTGCTCATTCGCCCTCTCCCTCGAGCGCTGCCAGCGCGATCCGGCGGTAGATTCGCGCGACCGTCTCGAGGTCCGCGATCGCCACCGCTTCGTCCCGCTTGTGCATCGTTGCGTTGATCAGGCCGAACTCGATCACCGGGCACAAGTCCTTCAGGAACCGCGCGTCGGAGGTGCCGCCGGTGGTCGAAGCTTCCGGCACGACGCCGGTTTCGGCTTCGACCGCGGCGGCGACCAGCGCTGAGAACGCGCCGGGAGGAGTGAGGAACGGCTCTCCCGAGATCATGGGCCGGGCAGTGCCGCCATGCTTCGCTGCGATCGCCGCCACCTTATCCGCCAGTTCGGCACCGGTGTGGCAATCGTTGAAGCGGATCGAAATGCGCGCCTCGGCGCGCGCGGGGATGACGTTGGTCGCCGGATTGCCGACGGCGATGTCCGTGATCTCGAGGTTCGACGGCTGGAACCAGTCGGTGCCGCGATCGAGCTGCCACGCCTCCAGATCGGCCAGCATCGCGATCAGGCGCGGGATCGGGTTGTCGGCCAGCTGCGGGTAGGCGACGTGGCCCTCGCTGCCTTCGACCGCGAGCCAGACGTTGATCGAGCCGCGGCGGCCGATCTTCATCGTGTCGCCAAAGCGGCCGGCGCTGGTCGGCTCGCCCACGAGGCACAGGTCGGGCAGTTCGCCCAATTCGCGGATATGTTCGATCAGCGCGCGCGTGCCGTGAAGCGCTGCCCCTTCCTCGTCCCCGGTGACGATCAGGCTGAGCGTGCCGGCTTCCCGCGGAATTTCGGCGACGGCCGCGACCATCGCAGCGATGCCGCCCTTCATGTCCACTGCACCGCGGCCATAGAGCAGGTCCCCGCGCCGCTCGGGCGCGAACGGGGCGCTGGTCCAGCCTTCGCCCGGCGGCACCACGTCAAGATGCCCGGCGAATGCGAAATGGCGGCTGCCGGCGGGGCCGCGTCGGATCGCCAGCAGGTTCTCGACCGGCTCGTCCCCGTCGAGATAGCGGCGCACCTCGAACCCGAGCGGCGCGAGCATCGCTTCGAGCCGGTCGAACACCAGGCCGGAGGCGGGTGTCACGCTGGGCGCGGCGATCAGCGCTTCGGCGAGGTCGGCAACTGGGCTGGTCCCATCCATGTCGCGTGGCTAGACGAGGCGCTGGCCGCTTTCCAGTGGAAGGAACCAGTCATGCCCAAGCTCGATCTCGCCGCGATCCCGCAGACCAACCGCACCGGCTACCCGCCGCCTTACGATCAGGCCGTGGCCGGACGCTGGGTGCGCCGGCTGCGTCCGGCCGCGGGGTTGACCGATCTCGGCGCTGCGCACGTGGTGCTCGCGCCGGGCGCGTGGTCGTCGCAGCGCCATTGGCACGCGGAGGAGGACGAACTCGTCGTGATCCTCGAAGGCGAGGCCGTGCTGGTCGAGGACGAGGGGGAGACGGTGCTTCGCGCCGGCGATATCGCGGCCTGGCCGAAGAGGGTGGAGAACGGCCATGTGCTGCAGAATCGCAGCGACGCCGATTGCGTTCTGCTGGCCGTGAGCGCGGGCGACACCGCGGCCGACCACGGCGAATACCCGGACATCGACATGAAGTTCACGCCGGACGGCTATGTGCGCAAGGACGGTACGCCCTACGAGGACACGAAGCGGGCTTCCTAGACCGGTGCGACCTCGAACTGCTCGATGGTCCATTCTTCCTCTTGCGCGCGGGCGACCCACGCCTGGAGCCAGTCGTGCTCCCACACCGCCTGCATGTAGGCTTGCGCGAACCCGGGCACGCCGATGCCGTAAGTAAGGAAACGGCTGACCACTGGCGCGTAGAACACGTCGGCCGCGCCGAACGATCCGAACAGGAACGGCCCGCCATGCCCGAAGCGCGCCCGGGCTTCGGCCCAAAGCTGCAGGATGCGCACGATGTCGTGCTTGCTCTCGTCGGTGAGTTCGATGCCGGTGATGCGTTTGCGGATGTTGACCGGACACTGCCGGCGCAGCGCGAGGTAGCTGCTGTGCATCTCTGCCACCATCGCCCGGGCCATGCCGCGCGCGTCGTCCGCTTTGGGCCAGAAGCGATCGCGCCCGACCTTGTCGGCAAGATAATCGAGGATCGCGAGGCTATCCCACACCACCGTGTCGCCGTCCCACAGCACCGGCACTTTGCCCGCGGATGGCTGGAATTCGCCCTGTTCGCGGCGCATCGCCTGCCAGTCGTCCCCGTCGATGTGGACGGTGAGCTCCTCGAATGCGAGACCCGATTGCTTGCAGGCGAGCCAGCCGCGCAGCGACCAGCTCGAGTAGTTCTTGTTACCGATGATGAGCTTCATGCGCGCACTCGCAGTTTGCTTGCGCGCCGCCCTAGGTGTTCAGGTACGCACTGTCGAGGTTGAACGCGGGGCTTAGGTTGCCGCGTCCGCCAGCACGGCCACGCGCAGTTCGTCGATGCCCATGCGCTTTTCCGATGAGGTGACATGGAGCACGGGAAGCGCCGCGGCGTGCGTCCTGGCTTCTTCCGCCGTCGCCGCGCGGACCGCCTCCAGCTCGCTCGCCTTGAGCTTATCGGCCTTGGTCAGCACCACGCGGTAGGTGACCGCCGCCTCATCGAGCAGCTTCATCATTTCGCGATCGACGTCCTTGAGGCCGTGGCGCGCATCGACCAGCACCAGCGCGCGCTTGAGGACCGCGCGCCCGCGCAAGTAGTCGCGCACCAGCCGCTTCCAGTTCTCGACCACCTTGGGCGGCGCCTTCGCGAAGCCGTAGCCGGGCATGTCGACCAGCCGGAACAGAGTCGGACTGCCGATCTCGAAGAAGTTGAGCTCTTGCGTGCGGCCCGGAGTGACCGACGTGCGGGCGAGCGCCTTGCGACCGGTGAGGGCGTTCAGGAGCGAGCTCTTGCCCACGTTCGAGCGCCCGCAGAAGGCGATCTCGGGGGTGGTCGGCTCGGGCAGGAACTTGAGCTGCGGGGCGGAGAGCAGGAACTCGACGCGCCCGGAGAAAAGCTTGGCGGCCTCTTCCTCCTCGCCCGTCACGTCTTGTCCCGCGCCTTGGCGCGCTCGTGATCGGCCTTGTCCTTATCCGCCTGCGCCTTCAGCTGCGGATGCCTCGAATAGAGGTAGGCCTGCTGCGCGATCGTCAGCAGGTTGGACGTGCACCAGTAGAGCAGCAGGCCCGCGGCGAACGGCGCCATCACGAACATCATCACCCACGGCATGATCATGAACATCTGCTGCTGCATCGGGTCCATCTGCGCCGGGTTGAGGCGGAACTGCAGGAACATCGTGATCCCCAGCACGATTGCCAGCGGCCCGATCGCCAGGAAGCCGGGCGGATCGAACGGCAGCGCGCCGAACAGGTTGAGCACGTGCAGAGGATCGGGTGCGGACAGGTCCTTGAGCCACAGCGCGAACGGCTGGTGGCGCATCTCGATCGACAGCAGCAGCACCTTGTAGAGCGCGAAGAAGATCGGGATCTGCAACAGCAGCGGCAGGCACCCGGCGAGCGGATTGACCCCTTCGCTCTTGTAGAGCGCGGCCATTTCCTGCTGCAGCTTGGGCTTGTCGTCCTTGTAGCGTTCCTGCAGCGCCTTCATCTTGGGCTGCACCGCCCGCATTCCGGCCATCGAGGCGAACTGCTTCTGCGCCACCGGGAACATCAACCCGCGGATGATCACCGTCAGCAGCATGATCGCGATGCCGAAGTTGCCGGCCAGCGCGAACAGGTGCTTGAGCAGCCACAGGATCGGCTTCTCGAGAATCTCGAACCAGCCCCAGTCGATCGCGCGGGTAAGGTTGGTGATGCCGGCGCGTTCGTAATCGCCGAGCACGTCGCTTTCCTTGGCGCCCGCGAACAGGCGCGTGGTGCGGGTCGCCTGGCGGCCTTGCGCGACGGTTACCGGCGGGTAGATCAGGTCGGCGCGGAAATTGTCTCCGCCGAGCGCGCGAAACGTGGAGTCCGGCTTGGTGCCGGGCTGCGGAGTAAGCGCCGCGAGCCAGTAATTGTCGGTAAAGCCGACCCAGTCCGGCCTGCCCTTCATGTCGACTGGGCCATCGTCGGCGACGTCGTCGTAGTCCCAATCGTAATCGACCGCGCCGTCGAACGAGCCGATCGGCCCTGAATGGACGTTCCAGCTATCCAGGCTTGCGGTGCGGCTGGTGCGGTTGAGGAATGCGTAGGGACGCACCACGATCGGGCCGGCGCCGGCGTTCGCGCCGATGTTGGCAACAGCCTGTTCGGCGGTGATCATGTACTTGTCGTCTATCGTGAAGCGGATCGAGAAGCGCTGCCCCTCGCCGTTGTCCCACGTGAGCAGGACCGGCGTCTGGGGGGTCAGCCTGGTGCCTTGCGCGGTCCACACGGTGCGCGCGTCGGGCAGCTTGATGCCATCTCCCGCCCACCCGAACTGGGCGAACTGCTGCGCGGGGGTGCCGGAGGGCGAGAACAGCCGCACCGGGCCGGAGCTCTGCTCGATAGCCTGGCGGTGATCCTTGAGGCTGACGTCGTCGATCCGCGCGCCGACCGGATTGATCGACCCGGCGATGTCGGGCGCATCGATCGGCACGCGCCCGGCGGTGGCGAGCGCGGTGTTGAGATCGCGCGCCTCCTCGGCGATGTCGGCCGCTTCGGTCAGCCCGCCCTCGCGGGTGCGCTTGACCTTCGGATGCTCGGTGGCTGCTTTGGTGACCGAAACTTCGGTTTCCGCCGGCGCCGGATAGATTCGTCCGACGACGAAGTCCCATCCGAACAGCAGCAGGCCGCACAGCACGACGGCGAAGATGAGATTGCGCTGGTTGTCCAAGATGCGATCCTGCGTGACGGTGGATTTTTTACGGGTTCACGGCACCGGGTCGTAGCCGTGTCCGCCCCAAGGGTGGCAGCGCAATAGACGC
>CAYNXB010000005.1:0-72745 GCA_964401045.1 uncultured Sphingomonadaceae bacterium
TCGAATAGAGCAGCACGGCGATGATCCCCATCGTCTTCTGCGCATCGTTGCCGCCATGGCTGATCGAATAGGCGGCGGCGGAGAACAGGTGCAGTATCTTGAACGTGCTTTCTGACCGCCGAGGGTGGGATCCGCGGAACAGCCATGCGGTGGCGAGCATCAGCAGCATCGCGAGCGCCATCCCAAGCAACGGTGACAGGAATATCGCGAGCACCGTCTTGCTGGTGCCCGAGATTTCGACCGCAGCGAACCCACTGTGGGTTATCCCAGCCCCCAGCAGACCACCGATCAGGGCGTGGCTTGAGGATGAAGGGATGCCCTTCAGCCAGGTAATGACGTTCCACACCATCGCCCCGACCAGCGCGCCGAACACCACGGCAGGCGTCACCACGTCCTTGTCGATGATGCCACTGCCGACCGTTTCCGCGACATGCAGTCCGACGATCCAGTAAGCAGCGAAATTTCCCACCGCCGCGAATACCACCGCCAGCGCCGGCGACAGCAGCCGGGTCGAAACCACCGTGGCGATCGCGTTGGCCGCATCGTGCAGCCCATTGAGGAAATCGAACGCCAGCGCGACTGCGACCAGCCCCACGAGCAGCGGGAATGCGAGCTCGTGCATTCTCAGCTGTGATCGACCGCGAGGCCGTCGAGACTGTTGGCGACGTCCTCGAACGCGTCGGAGATTTTTTCCAGGTGCTTGAAGATTTCGCGCGCGACGATGAAGCGCACGGTGTCGCCCTCTTTCTTGGCGCGGATGAAGTTGGCCTTGAGCCCGGTCTCGTGAATCACGTCGACGGCGCCTTCCATTGCCACGACCCTGCCGGTCAGTTCATGCAATTGATTGCCCGATCGGGTGATCTTGCGCAGCAGCGGCAAGGCCTCGTCGATCAGCTTGACCGCGCCGACTATCTCGGCCGCCATCGCCTTCATTTCCGGCTCGAACACGGTGAAATCATAGAGCTCGATTGCCGAGGCGCAGGCATGGATCTCGTCGATGGTGTCGTCCATCGCGCCGATCAGCCCGACGATCGCGGTACGATCGAACGGCGTGAGGAAGGTCTGGCGGACCTCGTTCAGCACCTCGCGGATGATATCGTCGGCCTCGTGCTCGCGATCGGCGATCGCGGCGATCAGCGCCTTGCGGTCGCCCGTCCCGTCGACCAACTGTTCCAGCGCCTCGGACGCGGCGACGCACGCAGTCCAGTGACGTTCGAACATGATAAAGAAATCGCCCGATTGCGGGAGCAGGCGTTGGAACCAGCCAAACATCTCGGCCTCCGAAACAGCGTTGCGGCCCGTTGCCCGATCATGCGGCGCAGCGCAACTGCTCGAACCGCGCCGTCAACGGCAATAGCCGCCCCAGCCCCGCGCGGCTTGGTCGAGATGCAGGTGATCCGCGTGCGCGGCGTTGTAATCGGGTGACAGCACGGTTCCGAAAATTTCGCAGGCTTCATCGCGCGCATGATGAAGGAATGCCGCGTCCTTGCCCGCGTCCTTCCAGTCCGCCGCGACGGTGACGCGCCGTCCGTCCGCAAGCACGAATCCGGCCACGTCGATCGCGTTGCCCGTCGAATGCTCGCTCCAGTTGCCGGTGCTGCGGCCATAGACCCGGCGGCAGCTAAATGTGCCGAAGTGTTCGATCCGCGCGATGCGCGAGCCGAGCATGGTTTCGGCGAGCGGCTGCACGCGGCGTTCCCACAACGCGAGTCCCGCGCCGAGTGCGCAGGTCATTTCCGCCCGGCCGGCAATCGGCAGTTTGTCGAGCGTGATCCGGTCCGGCCGGAGGCATTCGCCTTCGCCGGGCGGTTCGAGCGCGCTGAATGCGACCCCGCTGCGTTTCAGCACCGCGCGACACTCGGCGGGATCGTCGCGCAATCCGGCAAGCTTGGCCTGTGTCGCCCAGCCCGGCGGATCGTTCAGGTCCAGCGGTGCCCAGGGGTTATGCTGCGGATGGTCGTGCAGCCACGCCCGTGCGGTGAGGAAGGCGGACACCGCGAGCAGCACGACGACGACCGCCCGATCGAGCCTGAAACGAGCCATGCGCGTCGAAATCCGCATCTCAATGAAAATCGCGCGACTTGGGAATCACCCGGATGTCGCGCGGATGGCCCTGGCGGAAATGCTCGGGAAGTGCCGGCGGCAACGGCCCGACATGATCGCCATGCGCGATAGGTGGTTCGAGCAGGTCTTCGGACAGCGCATGCAGGCGATGCGTCGCATCGGCGAGGTGCGTCGCGATCACGTGCAGGACATCCTCATCGTATTCGAGCCGCCCGCGCACTTCGATCAGCCGCGCGCCCATGACCACCTTGCGATAGCGCTCCATCGTATCGGGCCAGATCACCAGGTTGGCGATCCCGGTTTCGTCCTCGAGCGTGATGAAGACCACGCCCTTGGCCGAGCCTGGCCGCTGACGGATCAGCACCACGCCGGCGACATTCACCGTGGTGCGGTTTTTGCGCTGCTTCAGATCGCCTGCGCGAACGAAGCCACGTTCATCAAAGCCGGCGCGCAGGAAACTCAATGGATGGGCTTTCAGACTGAGACGCAAGGTCTGGTAATCGGCAATGACTTCCTCCGGCAACGGCATCGCCGGAAGCCGGGTGAGCGCGCGCTCGGCCCCCTCCTCGCGCTCGCGCGCGGCGGCGAACAAGGGGAGTTCCGGTGCGCCTATGAGCTTCCGCGCGTCCCACAGCGCTTGTCGCCTCTTCACCCCCAGCGAGGAGAAGCAATCGGCCGAAGCGAGCTTTTCGATATGCGCGGGCGAAAGCCGGGCCCGGTCGCGCAGTTCAGCAACGTCGCGGAACGGCCCTCCCGCCATTCGTGCACCCACCAGCCTAGCGGCAGCAGCTTCGGGGAAGCCGTCGATCTGCCGCAGGCCGAGGCGCAGCGCGACGGCTGTTTCAACTTCCTCCAGCGTGGAGTCCCAATCGCTGTGGTTCACATCGACCGGCAGCGCGATGACCCCGTGCTCCTGCGCATCGCGCACGATCTGGGCTGGGGCGTAGAAACCCATCGGTTGCGAGTTGAGCAGCGCAGCGGCGAACGCCGCCGGGTAATGGCACTTGAGCCAGCTCGAAACGTACACCAGGTGCGCGAAGCTCGACGCGTGGCTCTCGGGAAAGCCGTATTCGCCGAAACCCTTGATCTGGTTGAAGCAGCGCTGGGCGAATTCGGCGTCGTAGCCGCGCCCGACCATCCGCCCGACCATCATCTCCTCGTGCGCGTGGATCATGCCACGCGAGCGGAACGTCGCCATCGCCTTGCGCAACTGGTTGGCCTCGGCGGGCGAGAACCTGGCCGCGTCGATGGCGATCTTCATCGCCTGCTCCTGGAAGATCGGCACGCCGTGAGTACGGTCGAGAATCGAAGACAATTCGTCGGGTGGACCGTGCTCCGGCGCCGGTCCCGGCAGGCGGAAACCGGTCTTCCCTTCGCGCATCAGCTTGCGCTGCTTGAGATAAGGATGGACCATGTCGCCCTGGATCGGACCCGGCCGGACGATCGCCACTTCGACCACCAGATCGTAGAATTTGCGCGGGCGCAGCCGTGGCAACATGTTCATCTGCGCCCGGCTTTCGACCTGGAACACCCCGACCGAATCGCCTTTGCACAGCATGTCGTAGACTGCGGGATCTTCCTGCGGGACGCTCGCCAGGGTGAGCTTGCGGTCGTGATGCCGCCCCAGCAGATCGAGCGCCTTGCGGATGCAGGTGAGCATACCGAGCGCGAGGACATCGACCTTGAAGATGCCGAGGTCGTCGATGTCGTCCTTGTCCCATTCGATGAAGCTGCGATCCGGCATCGCACCGTTGCCGATCGGCACGGTTTCGGTCAGCCGGTTGCGGGTGAGGATGAAGCCGCCGACATGCTGGCTTAGGTGCCGTGGCATGTCGATCAGCTCTTCCGTGAGCTTGAGCACCCGGGCCAGATGGGGATCTGTCAAATCCAGCCCCGTTTCCCGCAGGACATGCCCGGGGTCGATGTTCTGCCCATGGCTGCCCCACACCGTGCGGGCGAGGGTTGAAGTCACGTCCTCGCTGAGGCCCATAACCTTGCCGACTTCACGGATCGCCATGCGCGGGCGGTAGTGAATCACGGTGGCGCACAAGCCGGCGTGATCGCGGCCATATTCCTCGTAGATGTGCTGGATCACCTCTTCGCGCCGCTCGTGCTCGAAATCGACGTCGATGTCGGGCGGCTCGCGCCGCTCCTTGGACAGGAAGCGATCGAACAGCAGCTCGTGCTTGGCTGGGTCTACCGCAGTGATCCCCAGGCAATAGCAGACCGCCGAGTTGGCGGCCGAGCCGCGCCCCTGGCACAGGATGTCCTTGCTCCGGGCGAAGTCGACGATGTCTTTGATGGTCAGGAAATAGCGCGCCAGATCGAGCTGCCGGATCAACCTGAGTTCGCGCTTGATCGTTTTCTTCACCACCGGCGGCAGGCCTTTGGGGTAGAATTCCTTTTTGGCGCCCTCCCACACTCGCAGTTCGAGGTAGCGCTGTGGGGTCAGGCTGCCGGGACAGGCGTGCTCCGGATATTCGTATTTCAACCGGTCGAGACGGAAACGGCAGGCGTCCGCCACTTCCCGTGCCGCGCGGATTGCGTGCGGCCAGCGCGCGAACAAGGCGACCATCTCGCGAGGCGATTTGAGGTGCCGTTCGGAATTGGAATGGAGCAGGTGCCCCGCTTCGGCCACCTTGGTCTTGTGGCGGATTGCGGTCATCACGTCCTGCAACGGGCGCTTACCCGGGACTGCATAATGGACGTCGTTGGTTGCCAGCAGCGTCAGGCCATTCGCTTTCGCCAGCCCGTCAAGCCGCTCGATGCGAGCGATGTCGTCACCCCGATAGAGATACGAAGCCGCAAGGTGCCGCAGTGTGGGAAGCTGCACAGTCAGGTGCGGCAGGGTTTCCGCAAACGGAGCAATCAGGGGGTTTCGCGGCGGGATCGCCGGGGATGCGGAAGAAAACGGAACCACATTGCTCTCGATCTCGATTGTGAACTTCGCATCGAGATCGGCCGGCGGTAGCAGGATCAGATGCACGCCTTCCGAATGTTCCGCCAGCATGGCCAGCGAAATATCGCACGCACCCTTCTCCTGCCATTCGCCGTTGAGCTTGCGCATCCGCCCCGCAGAGATCAGCGCGCATAGTCGGCCATAGGCGGCGCGGTCGGTCGGGTAGGCGAGGAACGCCAGTCCCTCGACCGTCTCGATGCGGCAACCGATCACCGGCTTGAGCTTGACCTTCTTCGCGTTGGTATGGAGCCGCACGATGCCTGCCATCGAGTTGGCGTCGGCGATACCGATCGCATCGTAGCCCAGCGCAAAGGCTGTCTCCACAAGGTCCACAGGCAGCGAAGCGCCGCGCAGGAACGAGAAGCAGCTAACCATCCCCAGCTCGACGAAGGGCGCGCGTGCAGGCCTGGTTATCGTGTCGGGATCGACATCCAGCACCAGCCGCGAAGGTGTAAGCGGAATATCGGGCATCTCACTGGTCGGGCTCTTGGGCCAACTCCGCCAGCCGCTCAGCCACTGCGGCGATATCGGCGGCGAACATCCGCTCCTGTTCGCCCTTCGCCTCGTCCTGCAGCCGCAGCAGGTAGGAGGGGTGCGCGGTGACCCACAGCTCGCTGCCGTCATCGAGTGGGATCGGATGTCCGCGCGCCTTCGAAATGCTGGTCGTCTTGCCCAGCAGCCCGCGCGCCGCGCTGGCGCCCAAAGCCAGGATCACCTTCGGCTTCACCACCGCACGCTCGGCTTCGTTCCACCAGCGGCAGATGTCGATCTCCTTGGCGGTGGGCGACTGGTGCAGCCGGCGTTTGCCGCGCTGGACATACTTGAAGTGCTTGATCGCGTTGGTGACGTAGACTTCGCGCCGATCGATCCCCGCGCGCTCGAGATGCGCGTCGAGCACTTTGCCTGCCGGGCCGACGAACGGGTGGCCCTGCAGGTCCTCCTGATCGCCCGGTTGCTCGCCGACGATCATCAGCGTGGCGGAGCGCGGCCCCTCACCCATCACCGCCTCGTTATCGAGCAGGCCGATCGGGCAGCGGCGGCAGCCGTGGATCGCCTCGTTGATGGCCTTCAGGGACCCGGGTTGCTCGGTTTCCTCGATTGCGCCGGCTTCGATCATCGCGTTCTCCCGCGCCCGCGCCTCGGCCACCAGCCCAGGAATGAGCGCCGTTTCGGGCATATTGTGCCAGTACTTGCGGGGCATCTCCTTGAGCATGGCATCGATCTTCAAACGCGCGGGATTGAAGATCGACGCATAATATTTGCGCCACAGATCCTCGGCTGGATCGCTCGCGGGCGCATCCGAGCGTTGCGCGGGCGGCCCTTCGCTCAGCGTCTCGCCATCCCAGTGAAGCGATCCCCGCGGCGTGAGGATCGACCAGCGCATGTTCGCGAAACGGCGGACGAAGAACCCGGCGTTGGCGCGCAGGATGTGATGCTCCGGCTCGAACCAGGCCACGAAATGCTCGCGGCCTTTGCCATCCTCGACCCGGCGGAAACGCACGAACGCGCGCATCTTGTGAATGTCGCGGCGCACGGTTTTCGCCAGCTCTTCGAGCCGACGGACCTCGAGATCGGCACGGTCTTCGACCAGCCTGGGCTGCGCCTGCAGCCGCCACAGCAGATGATAGAGCAGTGCGAAACGGACCGAGTCCGAATGGCAGATCGCGCTCTTCGCCAGTTCGACGAACGGCTTGCTCGCACGCACCATCGGCGGGGCGGCGGGCGGTTTCGGCAGATGCTCATCGCCAGCGCCGAACAAGCCGCCCGAGCTTCCCGGCTCGGACCATTCGACTCGTTCGGGCGGCACCCCGCACTGGACGAGCGCCCGCGCCCGATCGCGCCAGAAATCGAAATCGTCGGCTTCGGGCATGCGGACCAGCCAGGTTTCGGCGAGCGCGCTCATGCCGCGAACAGCTCCAGCTGCTCCTGCTTCGGCGCAAGAAGACCGCGCAAGTCCACGCGATCGGTGAGCGCCACGGGCCGCCAGTCGAGCGCACAAATGAAAGGCCGCATCTTGGCGACCGACACCGTCAATCGGCCGACGTCCTCAAGCCGCAGTCGCCGCTGGCGGCGCACCTGCAAGATCCGGTCGACCGCCTTCACGCCCAACCCCGGCACGCGCAGCAGAGCCTCGCGCGGCGCGCGATTGACGTCGACCGGGAAACGCTCGCGAAACTTGAGCGCCCAGGCGAGCTTGGGATCGATATCGAGCGGCAACATGCCGTCTGCGTCGGTCGCCTGCGCCACTTCGCCGGGCGCATAGCCGTAGAACCGCATCAGCCAATCGGACTGGTAGAGCCGGTGCTCGCGGATCAGCGGCGGGCGCTTCAACGGCAGGACCGCGCTTGCATCGGGAATCGGCGAAAACGCCGAGTAATAGACCCGGCGCAGGCGGAAGCGGTCGTAGAGCTTGCTTGCCTTGGTAACGATGTCCGCATCAGTCGCCGCATCCGCGCCGACGATCATCTGGGTCGATTGACCGGCGGGCGCGAACTTCGGGGCATGCTTGTAGCGTTTCGAGGCGTCCTTGTGGTCGCTGATGGCCAACTTGAGCCCGCCCATCGCGCCTTCGATCTGTTTCGCGCTCTTGTCTGGCGCAAGGCGGGTCAGCCCGCTCTCGGTCGGCAACTCGACGTTGATCGACACGCGATCCGCATAGAGCCCGGCCAGGTGGACCAGCCCAGGATCGGCTTCGGGGATCGTCTTGAGGTGGATGTAGCCGCGGAAATCGTGCTCCTCACGCAGGATGCGCGCGCTCTCGACCAGTTGCTCCATCGTGTGGTTCGAGCTTTTCACGATCCCGGAGGAGAGGAACAGCCCTTCGATGTAGTTGCGGCGGTAGAACGTCAGCGTGAGGTCCGCCACTTCCTGCGGGCTGAACCGCGCCCGCCGCACGTTCGAGCTCTTGCGGTTGATGCAGTAGTGGCAATCGAAGATGCAGTGGTTGGTCAGCAGCACCTTGAGCAGCGAGATGCAGCGACCGTCCGGCGCATAGGCGTGGCAGATCCCCATGCCTTCGGTCGAGCCGACGCCGCTGCCGCCCTTGCTGTTGCGTTTGGCGGTGCCGGACGACGCGCACGAAGCATCGTATTTCGCCGCGTCGGCAAGGATTTCCAGTTTCTGGATGAGGTCTAGCGAGCTCATGGTGTTCCTTATATGTTCTCATAATGGATTCGCCTAGGCTCTTGTTCCCGGGCAGCTCGCTCTGGCATGAGGGCCGCGGGGTCGCGGGAGAACGCTTATGAAGCTTCGCTATGCCCTTGTGCTCGCTTGCGTCGCGAGCCCCGTCTTCGCCCAGACACAGCTCAATCCCGCGGACGAAAAGGCCGCGTTCACCGCCGCCGGGTTCGCCTCGCAGGACGGCAAGTGGGTGGCCTGTCCTGACGACGTGACCGCCAGCTACACGCCCGGAGCAATCGAGCAGGTGATCGACGCGAATGGCGACGGCCAGCCCGAAGCGCTGATCAGCGAAAGCAGTTCGTTCTGCTACGGCATGCAGGGCGCGGGCTATTCGGTTGTCAGCCGCCAGGCGGATGGAAGCTGGAAGCTGATCACCTCCGGCTCCGGCATGCCGACCTTCCTGACCACGAAGGGTGCCAATGGATGGCCCGATCTCGAGATCGGCGGCCCGGGTTTCTGCTTCGCAGTCGAACGCTGGAACGGCAGCGAATACGTGCTCAATCGGCACGAATACGAAGGCAAGCGCTGTAAGCCGGAAGGTTAGACGCCCGGCGGATCGCTGAATTCAGCGTAGCGCACAGTCACTTCCTCGCCCTCGGCGATGTCGCGTGCCGCGCGGAAGGCGAACGCCTCGTCGACATGGACGTTTGGCTCCTCGCCTTTGGCTGGCTCGTTGCAATACCAGCCCGGCGTCAGGTTGTGGAAGTTGACCGGGCAGCCGATCCGCGATCCGCGGCTGATCCCGAAGTCGTGGTAGAACGCGCGCTCGGCGGGGGTCAGCCCGGTCAGCTGGGCGCGCTCGACCCACACGAGGCCCACCTGGTCATTATGGAAGATGTCGGTGCCTGCCGGAATCGGGCGGATCGCGAACACGCCGATGCCGTGGGTGGCTGAGACGCCGAGCCGCACATAGACGCCGGCGTGGGGAAGTTCGGGCACCATCACCCGGCTTTTACGGTGGATTGCTCAGGCGCACAGCCCCTGCAGGAACCAGCCGGGCATGCCGCCGCGCCCGTCGCCGAAAATGCCCAGGCGGTAGACCCAGTAACGCCGGCCCTCGCTGTCCTCGATGCGGTAGTAATCGCGCAGCCGCGTGGTTCCCCTCTCGCGCCACCATTCGGGCGCTATCCGTTCGGGGCCTTCGACGCGCACCACCTCGTGCACCCGGTCGCGCCAGCGGAACTGCCGCGGGTAACCGTCCGGGCTTGCGTAGAGAACCGCGATCTTCTCGGGCTTGTCGAGCAGTTTCAGCGGCCTGGCATGGAAAGCGAGCAGGTTTTGCGAAGGCGCTTCGGGGGCCAGCGGCGGCTGCCAGCGTTGCGCGCGTTCGGGGATATGGCTGGCGAACGGCACCGGGCGCCGCACCGCCGCTTCGCCGAGGCGTACGCTCAGCCGGTCGATACACTGGGCGAGCGTGGTGCCGCGGGTTTCGGCGGTTTGCTCGATATCGTTCTGGGCGAACGCAAGCGGTTCGGTCCACACGGCGCGCAACCGCGCCAGCTCAATCCCGAAACCGGCGTCGACGTCGTCGAGCCGGGCGGCAAATAAACGGCAGATATGCGCGGGATCGCGGGCGGCTGCGGCCATTTCGAGGCTGCGCACGACCACTTCGCCATCGACACGGCACAAGCCGAGTTCGAGCCGGCGGGCGCCCTCGCCCCGGCTTTCGAGCGTGCGCTCCATGTCCTGAGCGAGATCGGCGATCACCCGATCGAGCAATTCGCGATGACGGATCGGCTCGAGCAGGCGGCGCTGGACCAGCGGTGTGGGCTTGTCGACCACCGGCAGCAGCGGTTCCGGCAGGCGCCCGAGCAATTGGTCGAGCCGCAGCAATGGATTGGCGGCGGCCGAGCGACTGCGGAAGCGCCGGTGCAGCGCGTCGCGGCCGATCGTGCTTAGCTGGCCGATGCGCTTAAGACCAAGGCGGCGGAGGACGAGCAATACGTTGTCGTCGAGCCTGAGAGCAGCGACCGGGAGATCAGCGAAGGCCGGCGTCATGGCGTCAGCGAGAATGGCGCGTTCGGGACCGTGATGCGCCAGCGCCCATGCCGCCCCGCCCGTCGGAGCAATCGCCAGTCGCGTCGCCAGACCACGTCCCGTGAGCACCGCCTGCGCATCGGCCAGCAATTGCGCCTCGCCGCCGAACAGGTGTGCCGCGCCGGTCACATCGATCAGCAGACCGTCAGGCGCGTCGACCGCGCTCCATGGGCCCCAGCGCTGCGCCCACAGCGCGAGTCGCTCGAGGAACGCGGCGTCGCCCGCCGGATCGCTCGGAATGGCCTTGAGTGAAGGGCACAGCGCGCGCGCGTCGGCGAGCAGCGTGCCATGCCGCACGCCGGCATCGAGCCCCGCGCGGTTCAGCGCGTCGATCCGCGGCCCGTGCGCGGTTTCGCTGATCAGCGCGGTTGGATGGGCGTCGGCGCCCTTGCCTTCCGGGCAGCGCTCAGCGTGCCGCCAGCGATCGATCGCCAGCCGCGGCAGCCAGATCGCCATGATCCGGCGTTCCGGCCTTTGGGCGAGCGGCGAGCCGGGTTCCGTCATCGTGCAAAATCCATGTTCCGGGAGGATGGGCGCGGGCGCGGAATAGCTCGGCGCGCCACGCAGGCGTGCCCGGCGCATCGCCGTTCCAGCGCGGCCGCGGTGAGCTGGCCCCGCGCACATCCCATCGCATCCGCGCCGAGGAGAGATCGCGCCTCGCATCGATCCGCACCAGGTAAAGCGGCACGCCATGCTTTTCCGCTGCGAGGCTCAGCCGGCGAGAGGCGGTAAAGTCGAGCGCCCGGGGATTGCCGCTGATCTCGCCGATCACGCATCCCAGATCCCGGCAGCGAAGCCCCTCTTCGAGCGCGAACAGCGCGTCCTCGCAAGTCTGGGCCACTACGTGGATCAGCCGCGGCCGCAGCGCCTCGGGCAATCCGGCGCGAAAGGGCCGTCCGGTGAGCCGCAACGACGTGCCATCCTGCACCCACAACACGTCTTTCGGTTCGCCGCCTTCGGCCCGCAGACCATCGAGCGCCAGCGCGAGCGCCGCCCCCGCGCCGCCGCCCTCACAGCCCGAAGCGAAGATCTCATTGTGGCGCGCGCCGCCCAACCCCGGGCGCCAGCGCGCCGCGGAAAGGCCGGCCTCTCCAACAGAAAGCACGGGCAACCTCATGCCGAATCGACTCCTAATGTTCGCCTTATGTTCCTATTCCCTCCCTTTGGCAATCCGCTGGAACCAATGGACCGCTGCTGCCGTTCGAACAGCCGAAACCGAAGGAAAAACAAATGACTCCCACCACCGACACCGAAGAACTCAAACACAAATTCTGGAGCAGCCTCGCGGCAAGCCCAATGGTGTTCCTGCAGCTCGATAGCGATCCGGCCACCGCGGTGCCGATGACAGCCCAACTCGACAAGGACGCCAACAGCGCGGTGTGGTTCTTCACCCGCAAGAACCATCCTCTCGCGGCATTGGGACCGGCGACCGCCACCTTTGCCGGCAAGAGCCACGATATCTTCGCCCGCATCTCCGGCAGGCTCGCGGAGGAAACCGGCCGCGAGCGCCTCGAAAAACAGTGGAGCAGCGTGATCGAAGCGTGGTTTCCCGGCGGCAAGGACGATCCCGAGCTGCTGATGCTGCGGCTCGATCTCGGTCAGGCGGAAATCTGGAACAGCGACCTCGGCTTCGTCGACAACATCAAGATGCTGCTCGGCTTCGACAGCCGGGAAGATGCCAAGGAAGCGCACGCCGAAACCGCGCTCTGAATTTACGAGAAGCGCTCCTCACGCGCGCAGGAGCCGCCTCCTCTCGGAAGCGGCTCGTTTTCTCGCGCGTCGGATCAGCGGTTCTCCGGCGGGTGGATCGGAACCATCGTCTCTTCACCGCCGATGTCATCCACCACTTCCACGATCCCGCGGCCGAGGTGGCTCTGCCTGCGGCTGTAGATGAAGTACACCAACAGCCCGATCACGCTCCAGCCGGGCAGGAACAGCATCGCCGCGCTCGGCAGGTTAAGGAACAGAAACACGCAGCCGAGGATCGTCAGCGGCGCGATGATCCACACTACCGGCACCTTGAAGCTGCGCGTCCGGCCCGGGTCAGTCTTGCGCAACATCAGCACCGCGACGGCGACCATCAGGAAGGCGTAAAGCGTACCGGCGTTAGATATGTCGGCAAGGCTGCCGACGGGGAAAAACGCCGCGGCGATGGCCACGCCGATGCCGGTGATCATGGTCACCACGTGCGGAGTGCGGAACCTTGCGTGCACCTTGCTCAGCACACCCGGCAGCAGGCCGTCGCGGCTCATCACGAAGAAGATGCGGGTCTGGCCGAACATCAGCACCAGGATGACCGACGGCAGCGCCAGGAAGGCCGCCACGCCGATCAGATTGCCGGCCCAGGAGAACCCGAGCACGCGCAGGACATGGGCCAGCGGCTCCTTCGAGCAGACCAGGGCGTCGGCGTATTGCGCCATCGCACATTGCCGGGCCAGCTCGGGCGAGCCGGTCACCAGCGGACCGTCCGGCCCCATGATGGGGTTGCCGCCGATCGTGCCGATCGCGCCCGCGGCGACGAGAATGTAGAACACGGTGCAGAACAACAGCGAACCGACCAGGCCGATCGGCACGTTTCGCTGCGGGTTCTTGGTCTCCTCCGCTGCGGTCGAGACCGCGTCGAAACCGACATAGGCGAAGAACATCGTCGCCGCCGCGCCCACCGCGCCGACGCCAGTGCCGAAGCCGCCGAAAACGCCCGCGGGAAGGAACGGATTGAACCTGTCGGGATCGAATTCCGGACTCGTGAGAGTTATCGCCACGAACCCGGTCAGCGCCACCACCTTGATAAGCACGAGAACGGCGTTGACCTTGGCGCTCTCGCTCGTGCCAATGACCAGAAGCCAGGTGACCAGCAGGGCAATGAGCGCCGCCGGCAGATTGATGAAGCCGCCCTCCACTCCGCCCAAAGACAGGGGGCCGGCGCTGAGCCAGGTGGGCAAATGGACGCCGAAAAATTCGTTCAGGAAGGTTCCTGTGAAATACCCGGACCACCCGACCGACACGGCCGAGGCGGCGATCGCGTATTCCATGATCAGCGCCCAGCCAACGGTCCAGGCGAAGAATTCGCCCACCGTGGCGTATGTGTAGGTGTAGGCGCTGCCCGCGACCGGAATCATCGAGGCGATTTCGGCATAACACAGCGCCGCGACGATGCAGACCGCGCCGGCGATGGCGAAGGCGAGCATCAGCCCTGGCCCGGCCTTCTGCGCCCCGACTGCGGTCAGCACGAAGATGCCGGTGCCGATCACGCAGCCGATGCCGAACAGCGTCAGCTGGAACCAGCCCAGCGTGCGCTTGAGTGATTTCTTCTCCGCCGTCGCCAAAATGGCGTCGAGCGGCTTGATGCGATCGAAGATCATGTACGGAGTCCCCCATGGCAGGGGAGATACGCGACCCGCGCTGCCCTCCCCGATGGTCATGGACGGCGAGGCTAGCGTGCTCCCGGGGCTTGGCAAGGCGTAATCTGCGGGGTTTCCCCGGTTGGAAGCGGGGTCTAAAGCGCGCCCATGTCCACCACCTTCCAGCTCGATACGTCCACCAGCCGCGCCAATCCCACGCCGCAGCCGATGCGCCGGCTCACCGTGCCCGCCATCCGCAGGCGCAAGGAGGGGGGCGTCACCGCGGAACCGATCGTGGTGCTCACCGCCTATACCGCGCGCCAGGCGCAGTTGCTCGATGCGCACTGCGACATCCTGCTGGTGGGAGATTCGCTGGGCCAGGTGATCTACGGGTTGCCTTCAACGATCCCCGTCACGATGGAGATGATGGCCGCCCACGGCGCCGCAGTGGTGCGGGGATCGTATCACTCGCTGGTCGCGATCGACATGCCGTTCGGCAGCTACGAGGCTTCGCCTGAGGACGCCTTCGACAGCGCCGCGCAGCTGCTCAAGGAAACCGGCGCCGCTGCGGTCAAGCTCGAAGGCGGTGCGGCGATGGCGGACGCGGTGCGCTTTCTCGTCGAACGCGGCATCCCGGTGATCGGCCACGTCGGCCTCACGCCGCAAGCAGTCAACGTCCTCGGTGGCTACGGCGCACGCGGGCGTGAAGAGGCCGAGGCGAAGAAGATCGTGGGCGATGCGAAAGCGCTCGATGAGGCCGGCGCGTTCGCCATCGTTGTCGAGGGCGTGGTCGAGCCGATCGCCGCCGAGGTAACGCGGGCGGTCAAGTGCCCGACAATCGGCATCGGCGCCTCCGCGCAATGCGACGGCCAGGTGCTGGTGACCGATGACATGCTCGGCATGTTCGAGCGGGTGCCGCGGTTCGTGAAGCGCTACGGGGCCATCGCCGAGACGATCTCGGACGCTGCCGCGCGCTATGCCGAGGAAGTGCGCTCGCGCGCCTTCCCGGGACCGGAGCAGACCTACGAGGCCAAGTAGGCCCGCGCAAAACGCGCTTTCCTACTGATTGCGGTCATGCCAACGGCGAACAATGATCGATTGTCCCCGTCACCGCCGCGTGCGCAACTTCGTTAAGCGTATGGGCTTCGGAGATGAACGCATCGGGTACGGATACTTTGTCCTGAACCGTGTCACACCTGTCACTTTGGTGTATTCGAGCCGCCCCGGAGACCGCGTCGCATGCTAGCCCATTTCCGCGGATCGATCCTGTTCGCCATCGCCTGCCTCGGCCTCGGCGCGTGGTACGGGTGGTCGAACACCCATCTGCTTGCCGGCATGATGAGCGTGCTGTGGATCGTGGTCGTGCTGTCGGTGCTCGAAGTCTCGCTCAGTTTCGACAACGCGGTGGTCAACGCCACCGTGCTGAAGGACATGGACGAGATCTGGCAGCGCCGTTTCCTGACCTGGGGCATGGTGATCGCGGTCTACGGGATGTACGTCCTGTTCCCGCTGGCGATCGTCGCGATCGCCGCCGGGATCGGCCCGCTCGAGGCGATCCATCTCTCGCTCGAAGACCCCGTCGCTTACGAGAAGATCGTATCATCCGCCCACACTGCCATCGCAGGGTTCGGCGGGGCATTTCTCGGCATGGTGGGCCTCAAGTTCTTTTTCGATGAGGAGAAGGACGTGCACTGGGTCGCATCGGTCGAGCGGCTGCTGGCGCGCGCCTCTGCTCTGCCCGCGGTCGAGATCGCGATTCTGTTGCTGGCGGTGTGGGGCATCTCGCTCACACTGCCCTCCCCCGCCGACCATGCATTCGTCGTCGCCGGGGTGCTCGGCATCGTCTGCTTCATCGCGGTCGACGCGCTGGGCGAGGTGATGAAGCAGCGCGAGGAGAAGCTGAAGATCAGCGGCGCGGCCGTCCACGCCGGGCTCGGCGGGTTCCTCTATCTCAACGTGCTCGATGCCTCATTCAGCTTTGACGCGGTGATCGGGGCGTTCGCGCTGTCCAACAACATGATCGTGATTGCGCTCGGCCTGTCGATCGGGGCGATGTTCGTCCGCTCTATGACGGTGATGCTGGTCCGCAAGGGCACGCTGTCGCTCTATCGCTACCTCGAACACGGCGCGTTCTGGGCGATCCTCGCACTGGCGACGATCATGCTCGCCTCGGCGCGCTACGAGATTCCCGAATCCGTCACCGGCCTGATCGGGGCGGTGCTTATCGGCTTCTCACTGTGGTGGTCTGTGCGCCACAATCGTCGTGAAGCGGCGGCTGCGGCGGAGGCTGGCTAGCCAGTCGTTTCGCCAGCGGTGCGGAGAGCACCAGCTGCAGCAGGTGATAGATCAGGATCGGCAGCAACACGAGCCCGGCGTCCGCCGGCGGGAACAGGATCGAAGCGAGCGGCGCGCCCATCGTGATGCTTTTCTGCCCGCCCGAGAACAGCATCGCGATCGCATCGGGTCGAGCCAGACGCAACCGGCGCGCGAGCAGCCAGGCGCCCCCGAAGCCGAAGCCGAGGAAAGCCAGTATCCCGCCGAGCAGCAAGGCCCAGTCGCCGGGGCCGATCAGGCTCCAGATGCCCTGCTCGACCGCTGCCGAGAACGCCACGTACACCGCGATGGCGATGGAAATCCGGTCCATCCACGTGGCAAGCGTGCGATGATCGCGCATGAGGTGCCCGAAGCGATTCTGCAGCACCTGGCCGAGCGCGAACGGCAGCAGCAGTATGATCGCGATCTTGATCAGCCCATCGTAACCGAGCGAGACCGCTTCGCCGCCGCCGAGCAGCGCAAACAACGGCGTGGTGATGAATACCCCCACGACGTTCAGCAGCGCCGCCGCGACCACCGAAACCGCGACATTGCCGCCGGCAATCGAGCTGTAGGCAGTCGCCGACTGAATGGTGGACGGCAACGTACCGAGATAGAGGAAGCCAATCGCCACCATCGGCTGCAACGTGCCGTCGGTCAGCTTCCACAGCCCGAACCCGGCAAGCGTCATCGCGCCAAAGCTCCACAGGGCGAGCGGCAGCAGCAGGCGCCAATGGCCGATCCCGTGGAGCACTTGAGCGCGCGGCAGGCGCAGCCCGTTGAGGAGGAACAGCACGAAGACCGCCGCATTCGACACCTGCTGCGCGGCGTCGTGCGCCGCGCCGTGCACCGGCGCCACCGAAGCGAGCGCGATTGCGAGCAGCAGCAGTCGAACCAGCGGGTCGAACGACGAACGCATGAAAGCTAGTGGCATCGCCGCCTGCTGCCCTTCGAGTGCGCGAATGTCGAGAGGTCAGCGCTCGGCGAGCAACGGACGCGCGCCGCCGCCGAGCTTGCGTGCCTTGGCGAGCAGCGCTCGCGCGCTGCGCTCGTCGCCGCCGGCGCGCATGGTCATCGCGAGCGCGTAAGCGGCGCTCCCGCTTGCCCGCTGGGCCGCGACGGCCGCCTTGGCGGCTTCGCTGGCCGCAGCGATATCGCCGGATTGAAGCGCCGCGCGCGACAGGGCTGCGAGAAGCTGTGGATCGCGCTCCCCGCCACCGACTGCGCGGGCGTGCGCCAGCAGCGTGCGGGCCCGCCTCCAGTCGCTCTTGGCGAGCGCGAAATCAGCAGCGAGGCGCGCGGCGCGGCCATCCATCGGATGCTCGGCGAGAAAGTCGCGCGCCTCGGCTTCGGCGGCGTCGATCTCGCCAAGCTGGCGATAGGCCGCGACCATTTTCTCGACTAGCGACATGTTGCGCCGGATCTGCGCGGCCTTGCGGTATTGCGCGATCGCACCCGCCGCGTCACCCCGCGCCAGGGCGACATCGCCGCCGAGCACGTCGATATCCACCGACGCAGGGTATTGCTTCTGAAAGCCCGCGAGCACGGCCTGCGCTTCGCCGAAGTTGCCGCCGTCGAGCAAGTCGCGCACTTTCGCCACGCCGACATCGATCCGCAGGGGATCGTCGCCGTAGCGGAACAGGGTCAGCCGCCCCGCCTCGCCCACGTCGATCGGGGTCGCGATGGTGGCGGGGGCGCGGGCCGCGCGGTCGAGGAAGGTGGCCGCCGCGCCGCGATCGCCAAGTATCTCGTAGGAGCGGCCGATCAGCGTCAGCAGGTATGGCGAGGCATCGGGTCGTGCCGCCGCGCTCGCGAAATCCTCGATCACGCCGCGGTAGTCGCCGTCGGCGAACTGGCCGCGTGCGAGCAGCAGCTTGGCATCGGCGTTGTCGGGCTGGAGCTCTGCAAGCCTGTCGAACGATTGAAGCGCGAGGCCGGGATTGCCCATGCGCAAGTCGAGCACACCGGCGAGCACCAGTCCGGCTGCGTTGTCGTCGTAATCGTCCCCCGTGCGCCACAGCAGTTTGCGGGCAAGCTCATCGTTGCCGGCACGAGCGGCGAGCACCGCCTGAAGGAAGAAGGCGCGCGAATCGCCGCCGCCAATCTCGATCATCCGCCGGGTAACCTTGAGCGACGCCCTGGCGCGCCCGAGTTCGCCCAGCGTCGCTGCATATTCGCCAAGCAAGCCGATATCATCGGGATTGCTTTTGAGACCGTGGGCGAACCAGCCCAGCGCGGTCCGCAGGCCCTGCGCATCGCGCGCCAGTTGCCCGCGGAACTCGATCGCGCGCGGGTTCTCGGGATTGAGCGCCAGCGCGTTCTGCACAGCTTCGAGCGCAAGGTGATGCTGCGCGTTGCGATAACGCAAGCGGCCGATGTCCACCCACATCTCCGCCGTGCCGACATCAATCGCCAGCGCCTTGTCGAAGGCCTCGCCGGCGGCCTGCAGGTTGCCTGCAGCCATTTCGAGCCGGGCGAGTTGGTGGAAGCCGTAGAGTCGCTGATCAGTCGCGAAGTCGCCTGGCCCGAGCCATTCGCGCGCCGCGTCGAGATCGCCCTGGAGCAGCTGAGCCTCACCCATTGCAGCTGCGACCCGGGGGCGCGACGCTCCCTGATCGATGGCCTGCCGTAAAGCCGCTTCGGCGGCGATCCCGTCGCCCCGCGCGAGCGCCTCATGCGCAGTCTTCATCGCATCGCCAGGCGCGGCCGCGGCCGCGGGCAATGCCAGCACCAGCGAAGCCGCGAGCCAAAATGCGCGCGATTTACGCATGCAAATCGTATTGCTTGATCAGGTCGTAGAGCGTCGGCCGGCTGATCCCGAGCATCTTGGCCGTGCCGGAGATGTTGCCTTCGTTACGGGCGAGCGCGTGACGGATCACCTTGCGGTCCGCCTGCTCGCGCGCGCTCCGCAGGTTGAGAGCGCGCACTTCGTCGTCGTCCTCGTTGTCGAGGTCGAGGTCCTCGGCCGATACCAGCTTGCCGTCGGCCATGATTACCGCGCGCTTCACCCGATTCTCCAGCTCACGCACGTTGCCCGGCCAGCCCCATCCATCGACGGCCGCCAGCGCGTCCGCAGCGAAGCCCTTCACTTGCGGGTTCATCTCCTTGGCGAAGCGCTTGAGGAACGCCTTGGCGAGCAGCACCGCGTCGCCCGGACGCTCCGAAAGGCTCGGAATCTTCACCACGATCTCGGCCAGCCGATAGAACAAGTCCTCGCGGAAGCGACCGTCACGGATCATCGCCTCGAGATCCTGGTGCGTCGCGCACACGATACGCGTGTCGACCGCGATCGAGCTGCGCCCGCCGATGCGTTCGATCGTGCGTTCCTGCAGGAAGCGCAGCAGCTTGACCTGAAGCGGCAGGGGAATGTCCCCGACTTCGTCGAGAAACAGCGTGCCGCCGTGGGCCTGCTCGATCTTGCCCTCGGTGGTTTTGACCGCCCCGGTGAACGCGCCCTTCTCGTGCCCGAACAGCTCGCTTTCGAGCAGGTTCTCGGGAATCGCCGCGCAGTTGATGGCGACGAACGCCCCGCGGCGCCGTGCACTCGCCTGGTGGACGCCCTTGGCGAGCAGCTCCTTGCCGGTGCCGCTCGCGCCGAGCAGCATGACCGAGACGTTGGTGTTGGCGACCCGCTCGATCGTGCGCGCAACGCGGACCATCTCGGGCGCGGCAGTGATGAGGCCGCCGAGCACGGTGTTGCCGTCGTCGGACTTGGCCGCCAGCGCGCGGTTCTCTTCTTCGATGCGGTGGAGGTTGAGCGCACGGCGCACGATCAGCCCCAGCTGCTCGATATCGACCGGCTTCTGGTAGAAATCGTACGCTCCGCGCTGGATCGCGGTCAGCGCGCTCTCACGCGCGCCGTGGCCCGATGCGATGATCACCTTAGTGTCGGGCTTTAGGGCCATGATCGCCTCGAGCACGGCGAAGCCTTCGCTTGTGCCGTCGGGATCGGGCGGTAGCCCGAGATCGAGCGTTACCACCGCCGGCGCTTCGGCGCGCAACGCGGCGATGGCGCTGTCGCGGTCGCGTGCGGGCACGACCTCGAAATCGTCGTAGGCCCACTTGAGCTGGGCCTGCAGGCCCTCGTCGTCCTCGACGACAAGAAGCTTGGGTTTGCTGTCGGCCATGTCAGGCGACCTCCGTTCGGGGTGAAATGCTTGCATCCGCCGCCATCGATAGCGGCAGGTGGACGGTGAAGCGGGTACCGAGCGCCGGGCGGGATTCGACATCCAGCCGGCCCCCCATCGCGCGGATCAGTTCGCGCGCTTCGAACGCGCCGATCCCGAAGCCGCCGGCGCGCGAGGAATGGAACGGCTTGAACAGCCGCGTGCGGACGAACTCGGGCGTCATGCCCTCGCCGCTGTCGATCACTTCGATCGATCCGTGCAACTGGCCCGCAGCGGTGCTGAGGAATACCGGTTGCCCGGGAGGGCTGGCCTCCACCGCGTTCTGCACGAGGTGGACGAGCGCCTGTTCGAGCCCTTCGCGCTGCGCCGTGACGAAGCAACTTTCGCACTGCGCGACGACAACCGGATGCTGGCTCTGGTAACGCGCGGCGATCGCGGCGGCGATGGTGGCGAGATCGACGGCCGCGGCTTGCTCGGCCCCGCCCCCGCCATAGCGGCCGAGCCGCGCCAGCAGCGCGTTGAGCTTGTCGGCGCTGTTGCGCAGCGTGACCAGCATGTCGGCGCGGAACGCGGGGTTGTCGGCGTGCTTTTCGGCATTGCGTGCGAGCAGCGAGAGCTGGCTGGCGAGGTTCTTGATGTCGTGCATCACGAACGCGATGCGGCGGTTGAATTCGTCGAACCGCTGCGCTTCGCCGAGCGCTTCCTGCCCCGCTTGCTCGGCGAGATAGCTCGCGAGCTGGCGGCCGATCACCCGTAGCAGGTCGAAGTCTTCCCAATCGAGCGTGCGTGCGACCGGCGGACGGGCAAGCACGACTACGCCGATCAGGCGGTCGTAGTGCAACAACGGCACGAGCGCCCAGGCATCCCGCGTCTCGAACAGCCATTGCGGGATGGTTTCCCGCGCGATCCTGCCACCACGGCCGCTGCGGACGTCGTCGAGATCGAGGATATACTGCTCCGCCTCGATGAACGCGGCGGTGGCGCGGGGCAGCGCCTCGCCCGGCACCGCAACCTGCGGCCAGCGCCAATTGGCATCGAGCGTGAGCGCGCCGGTTTCAGTTGGCGTCAGCAGAAGCCCTGCGGGGCTATCGGTAACGTCGGCGACGGCCTCGATCACGCGTTCGTGCAAGTCGAGCGCCTCGGAGCCCGCGCGCCCGATCGTCTGGGTGAACCGGAGCCACTCGGCCCGATAGTCGTAGCGATGCTGGAACAGATGCTTCGTCAGCGTCACCCGCAGCCAGCCACGCAGCCGCCTGGAGGGCAGGAATACCAGCGCGGCTGCGCTGGCGATGACCAGGAATGCGAGCTGGACCAGGCTGCCGAAGTCCCCGCCGGTATAGGCCAGCCACTGCGAGATCGCGACCATCGCCACCAGATAACCGCCGATTACCAGCAGCGAGAACGACTGGAACGCGAACGAGCGCGACGGCCGCAGGCGCAGTTCGTCGCCCCCGCGCATCATGCCGAGCGCGAGCAACGCGGCCATCACCAGCGGCGAGCCACCGCGCAGCGCTTCGAGCGTGCCGGGCGCGCTCTTCGAAAGGTGGGCAACGGTGTAAAAGTTGAGATCGTAGAGCCACATCGCCGCGAGCGCGGCCGCCGGCCAGCGAAGCTGCAGCCGCGCGGCAGGCGATGCGCCGGCGAACAGGTTGTGCACCAGCACCAGCGCGCCGACGCAGAACAGCAGACGGAACATCGTCCCGACCTCGGCCAGCGTCTCGGCCGCAGGGAAGGTCGGCGCGATGTGCCCGCCGAGCACGATGAGCGTGAACTGCAGCAGCTCCACGAAGCCCAGCGCGAGCACCACCGGGCGGATCGGCCTGACGCTGGTATGGCGTTCGTCGTTCGCGAACAGCCGGTAGAGCACCCACAACCAGGCCAGATACGATGCGCTGAGGATCAACTGGGTCTCGTGCGCCTCCCGTCCGAGCACCGGCACCGCCAGCGCCCAGCTTCCGCTGACCACGAGTGCGGCGACGATCGCTCTCGACGATGAGCCGAAGCTGTCGCGACGCGACATCAGCCATGCCGCTACCGCGTAGGCGGCGATCGCGCCGGTTACGCACAGCGAGGTGGCGAAGACGAGGAACGTGCCGGTCATCGTGCGCCCTCGTTCCAGAGCACGACCCGCAGCGTCTGGAGCAGGATCAGCAGGTCGAGGAAGGGTGTGTAGTTCTTCGCGTAATAGAGATCGTATTCGAGCTTGTGCCGCGCATCCTCGATCGAGGCGCCGTAGGGATAATTGATCTGCGCCCAGCCGGTGATGCCCGGCTTCACCATGTGCCGCTCCGCGTAATAGGGCAGCTTGTCTTCCAGATCGTCGACGAACGTGGGCACTTCGGGGCGTGGGCCGACGAAGCTCATCTCGCCCTTGAGTACGCTCCAGGTCTGCGGCAGCTCATCGATCCGCAACTTGCGGATCAGACGGCCCAAGCGGGTGACCCGCGGATCGTCCTTCTGCGCCCACCTGGCGCCATCCCTCTCCGCGTCAGTGCGCATGGAGCGCAGCTTGATCAGCTCGAATGGCTGGCCGTAGAGGCCGACGCGGCGTTGACGGAAGAACGCCGGCCCGCGGCTGTCGAGCTTAACCAGCGCCGCGAAGATCACGATGATCGGCCAGGTGACGAACAGCAACAGGCTGCTCGCCGCGATGTCGAACGCGCGCTTTGCCATGCTCGACATCATCCGGCCCGAGGAGAAACCGTCCGAGAAGATCAGCCAGCTCGGGTTGAGGGTGTCGAGATCGACGCGGCCGGTCTCGCGTTCCATGAAGCTCGAGAAGTCGTTGACGTGCACGCCGGCGGTCTTGATCCGTAGCAGGTCTTTCAGGGGCAGCGCGTTGCGCCGCTCCTCGAGAGCCAGGACCACCTCGCTGATCCCGAGCTGGTCGACATGGCGAGCGAGATCGGGGATCGCGTCGCGCGGCACCGCCTGACCGATCACCGGCTGGCTCTCGTTCATGCCGACATAGCCGATGATCGCGAAGCCGCTCTCCGCCCTTTCCGCGAGCGCGCGCAGGCGGTCCGCGCGATGACCGTCGCCGAGCACAAGCACGCGGCGGCGAAACGCGTCGACGCCAAGCAGGCCGCCGACCAGCAGCCGGTTGAGGATCAGGAACAGGACTGCGAGGCCCATCGCAAGGAGGAGCGTCGAGCGCCAGAACGTGTCGCCGGGAATGGCGAAGTCCAGCACCACCAGCGCGATGATGCCGAGGCTCACCGCGACCAGCAGCCGGGCACTGGCATAGCGCATCGAGCGGAGTGCGTCGGTGCCATAGACGCCAACCGAGATCATCGCCGTCAGCACGACCCCGGCGAACGCCACGAGCGCGCCGAAGCGACCGGAAATGGGGCCTGCGTCCATGCCGATCTGTGCCGCGCGCAGGTCCCATGCCGCTTCGTTCGCGAACACCAGAAGCAGGCAATCGATCAGCCCCAACAGGATGACCGCGTGCGGGATATAGTGTTTGAACAGGCGGATCATCGCTCTCACCGCAAGGCAGCCCGCGTCGGTGCGGACCGCCCAGGGGCTTAGGAGCGAGAGGTGAAGCGTCGGTAAATTTTACAGGAAACCTGTCGGATTTCCTTACTGTCCGTCGGCCTTGTCGGCCGCGTTCTCGACCGCTTGGCCGGCATTCTGCGCGGCATCGCCGACGTTTTCGGCCGCGGCGCCGACCTTGTCCGCCGCATTCGCCATTGCGTTGTCCTTGGCCATTTCGGCCCCGCCCATCTGGGTGAACGCCCAGATGCCGACCAACACCGCCAACAGGACGACGAACAGCACGAACCAGGTCGTACCGCCGCTGCCCCGGCGCGGTTCGCCATCGTTGACGATGGTGGTGGTCGTGTGGGTGTTGCCTTCGGGGGTATCCACCCGTGTGATGCGTTCCTCGGTCATGGTTTCGGCGCTCCCTGGAATGGTTGATTGGCGGCGAAACGTGCGTCCGGGCGGGTGGGTTCCACTACCGTTGGTTGAGCAGTGCGAGAGGGGGTCTGCTTTACCGCGCTTTAACCATGCCGCGCCGCGCCGGATTAACGCCTGTGCGCTAGACCACGCGCGCCATGGCCCAGATCAGAAAGCCCGCGATTACGCCCAAGGTCTATCGCCACTTTGCGGCGATCACTGTGATCATCACGCTTACGCTGGGGTTCTTTGCCAACGGCGAAGGCCGCCAGGCGCTGGCCGACGAAGGCTCCGGGCTACACCACAAGGCCGAGATGCAGCGCGCGCAAGTCGCCCGGTTTGGGCAGGCCAGACTGATCCAGCGCCAGCCGAAGCCCGCCAGCGATTGGGGCGCACAAGGCGACGGCGATTTCGATGCCGATTACGCCATGCCGTCGGACAGTGGCGCGACGACGCGCGTTTCCGGGACCTGGCAAGGCCGCGTGGGCTCGAATTCGAAGATGCCCGGGTCCTATGCCCCGTACGGCATCAGCCAGGCTGAATGGGAGGCGATGAGCGAGGAGCAGCGCGAGGCATTCCTGCGCGCCCGCACCGGCTCACAGCCGGCGCTAAGCGCTGCGCAGCAGCAACACGCTGCCGAGCGATTGCTTGCCGCCTCGGCCGCTCGCGCCGGGGAAGCCGGCGAAAGCGACGACTAGCCTGCTATTTCGACGCGCGCGGCGTATCGCGCAGCGCTTTTTCGAGCGTCTGCCGCGGCTTCCCGCCTGTTCCGCCTGTCGCCGCATCGACGAGCTCTTCGTATGCTTCGAGCGCCCGTTGGCCAGCCTCGGTAAGCCGCGCGCCAGCCTTGCTGCCGCTCCCCGGATGCGCGTCGACCAGCGTATCGCGGAAGCAACGGTTCATCGTATCGACCAGCAGCCACGCCCGGCGATAGCTCATGCCCATTGCCCGCCCCGCCCCGGCGATCGAGCCGACGCGCTCGATCTGCCGCAGCAGCTCCGCCTTGCCCGGCCCCATCGCGATCTCCTCACCGCACATCAGCTGGAGCTTGAGTTTGAGCTCGCATTTGATCCTGGTCGGCATGATAGACCTGCTATGTTCCCTCGAATATAGCTCGCGCGATGATACCGAATCGCCTTCGAACGATCTTCGCCATCTTGTGCGCGCTGCTGGTGGCCGCGTGCAATGCCTCTTCCAAGGCGGACGCGGATGGCCAGGGCCCGGTGGTGCTCGCTGCTGCGAGCCTGCAGGAAGCGCTGACCGAAGCCGCGGATGCCTGGGCCAAAGCCGGCCATCTTCCACCGGCCCTATCGTTCGCCGGCAGCCCGGCGCTGGCACGCCAGATCGAAAGCGGTGCGCCGGCGGATGTATTCATTTCCGCCGATGAAGAATGGATGGACGAACTCGAGCAGAAAGGCCTCGTGCGTGACGGCACGCGGCGAGCCTTGCTCGGCAACGCGATCGTGCTGATCGCGCCCAAAGGCAGCCGCGTGGCAGTCTCGCTGGACAAGCCAGAAAGCCTCGCTGCTGCGCTCGGCAACGGCCGCCTGGCGATGGCCGATCCCGAAGCCGTCCCCGCAGGACGCTACGGCAAGACGGCGCTCGAAAGCCTTGGCATCTGGCGAAGCATGTCCGCGAAGGTTGCGCCCGCGGAGAACGTTCGCGCCGCGCTGGCGCTGGTCGAACGCGGACAGGCGCCGCTCGGCGTGGTCTATGCGACCGATGCGCAGGCCTCGGACAAAGTCGAGGTTGTCGCCCGCTTCCCGGCCGGGAGCCATCCGCCGATCCGCTATCCGGCCGCCGTGCTGGAGGCGTCCAAGAATGGCGACGCCGCGCCGTTCCTCACCTTCCTGCAATCGGACGAGGCGCGCGGGATCTTTGCCCGCCACGGCTTCACCGCGTCGTAATGAGCGCTTTGCTCACGCCAGCCGAGTGGCAGATCGTCGCCCTGTCGCTGAAAGTCAGCCTGGTGGCGGTCGCGCTGACCCTGCCGCTCGCTTACGGGCTAGCCTGGCTGCTCGCGCGGCGCTTTCCGGGGCGCATGGTCCTGGACGCTGCCGTTCACCTGCCGCTGGTGCTGCCGCCGGTGGTGACCGGGTGGATGCTGCTGCTGCTGTTCGGGCCAAATGGCCCGGCCGGCGCGTGGATCGAGGCGAATTTCGGAATCGCCTTCGTGTTTCGCTGGACCGGAGCGGCGCTCGCTGCGGCAGTGATGGCGCTGCCCCTGATGGTGCGGGCGATGCGGCTGTCGATCGAGGCAGTCGACCGGCGGCTCGTCGAGGCGGCCCGCTCGCTCGGCGCGAAACCGTGGCGCGCGTTCCTGACGATCACCCTGCCCCTGAGCCTGCCGGGTATCCTGGCGGGGCTGACGCTGGGCTTCGCCCGTTCGCTGGGTGAATTCGGCGCGACCATCACCTTCGCCTCGAACATCCCGGGCGAGACGCGCACGTTGCCGCTGGCGATCTACAGCAGCCTGCAAATCCCCGGTGGCGAGGCGCTGGTCACCCGGCTGGCGATTGTCTCGGTGCTGCTGTCGCTGGCCGCGCTGATCATGTCGGAATGGCTCGTGCGGCGGCAGGGTGGAAGGCGCGCGCATGTTCTTTGAGCTGCGCGTCTCTCGCGGCATCGGCGATACCCGGATCGAGGTCGACGTGACGGCGAGCGGGTCGGTGCTCGGCGTGACCGGGCCGTCCGGCGCGGGAAAGACCAGCCTGCTCAACTGCGTCGCCGGACTTCTGCGCCCTGAAAACGGTCGTATCGTGGTCGCTGGCGAGGAGCTGTTCGACAGCGAAGCGGGCATCGACTTGCCGCCGGAGCAACGCCGCGCAGGCTACCTGTTCCAGGACAACCGACTGTTCCCGCACATCAAAGTGGCGGACAATCTCAGCTACGGCGAAAAACTCGCGCCACCCGAGAAGCGCTGGATGCAACGCCAGGAAGTGGTCGACCTTCTTGGGATCGGCCATCTGCTCGATCGCTATCCCGCAACACTGTCGGGTGGCGAGGCGCGCCGCGTCGCCCTCGGGCGCGCGCTTCTGGCAGCTCCGCGCTTCCTGCTGCTGGATGAGCCGCTCGCCCATCTGGATGCTGCACGGGGCGAGGAGATCATGCGCATGATCGAACGGGTGCGCGACGATCTTCGCATCCCGATGCTCTATGTCAGCCATGTCGAAAGCGAAGTGACGCGCCTCGCCGATGAGGTGGTTTCGCTCGGCTGATCAGCTGCGGATCGAGAACTCGGGATAGAACCCGCGCAAATGGCACAACTCGGTATCGATCCCGCCGACATTGGTGAAATCGCCGCTGGTCGTGGCGCTCTTGCCGATGAAGCGCTCGGTCCGCTCCGGGTGTTGCGACAGCTCGAGCAGACGCGCCATCTTCTCGGTATAAGCCGCCGTCCCCTTGCGCTGCAGGTCGAGGAACCAGGCGGCATGTTCGGGCAGCCATTGGATCGCCTCCGCGCGGGTCGGCAGCGGTGGCAGCGTCACCTCGAGCGCGGTCAGGAACGCTTCCTGCGATGCGTGCAGCACCGGATCGGATAGTGGCGGCGCCTCGCGCAGCATGTCGAGGAATGCCTGTGGATGATCCGCATAGGCTTCGTACTGGTCCGACGTCTGCAGATGACCGGACGCGGCGGCACGGGCCATCTCCGCGCCGTTCACGCGTCCGAGCTGATGGTCGAAATGAGCGGAGAACACATGGTCGCGCTCATAATCGACCGTGCACAAGCCGCTTTCGTGGACCAGCTCGGTGGCCGCCGCGTGATAGCCGGCGATCACCGGAACCCGCGCATAAGCGGCCTCGATCAGCACCCGGCCGAATGTCTCGAGGTTCGAAGTGCTGGGAAACAGCAGCATGTCGAACCGCTCGAGCAGGTCCCAGATTTCCTCGTTCGGCCGCGGGGGAAGATATTCGTACCACGCCCCGTCGCCGAGTTCGGCCACGACACGCGCAGCGACCTTGTCCGGCGCGCAGCCGGGTGAATGGATCTCGCCGCACGCGATCAGCCTGTAGCGCGGCCCCTTTCCGGCCTCGCGATTGAGCCGGATCAGCAGGTCGACGATTTCGGGGAAGTTCTTGTCATCGGACAGGCGGCCGAGATAGCCGATCGTCACCACGCCCGGCTGCAGCGGCCCTTCCGCGCGCGGCGCGGGCCGCGGCTGCGGGAAGCACACGCTCAGCGGATAACACAGCGCCGCGGGAAAGCCGGCGAGGTGGGGAAACATCTTGCGGTAGATCGCCCACACGTAATGGCTCGCCACCATCAGCGTATCGCCCGGCCGCAGCAGCGGCGCGAGCAGGTGTTCCTGGAACAGGTATCCGCTCCAGATCGCGGTGCGCACGTCGCGCACGATGCGGAAGTCGAGCCCGAGCTTCTCGCGCAGCCAGAAATAATACTGCGCATGCGGGCCGATGTTGCTGACCACGCAATCGAGGCCACTCAGCGCCGCGCGCGCCGCGTCCTCGTCTTCAAGCAGGCGGGGCAAGTCGTGAAACTCGACCGCCAGAGTCGGTGAGTCCGCGGCTTTCAGCAGCGCGCTGATATTCTCGTGGGCGAAGTTGACCCCGTCCTTCTGCGGCAGCAGCGGATCGGTGCGGTAGTCGTGAGCTCCGACGCGCAAGGTCATGCGGCTGCGCCTGCCGCGGCGCCCGCCTGCTGGCGCACGATCCGATCGGAATGCAGGCCGATAAGCTGCTCGAGCGCGGGCGACGGCTGCCATTCGGCACTTCCGATCAGGCGGATCGAGGTGAAGCGAGACGCTGGAAGGCCGAAGCGAAGCACGTCCTTTTCACTCATCGCGATCAGCGCGCTGTGAACGCGGGGATCGATCAGGATGCCTTTGCCCGCGCGGAACGAATTGGCGAACGGCCCCAGCACGCCGCCTCCGGCGATCCACGCGCTCTTGCCCCATGCCGCGGCATTGCATTTGGCGCTCGCCGCCAGTTGCGGCAGCGTCGCGAGGGGCTTGAAGCCTTCCTGCGTGATCAGCAGGTGCGCCGGAATCCCGCCCTTGCCGCGCATCAGCTCGACGAGGATGTCGCCAAAGATCGTCTCGGTATCGCGGTAGCCGATCTGCGGCTGGGCATTGACCTCGACGATGATCCCGCCGGTCTCGCGCCAGCTCCTGGCCGGATCGCCGCTGATCACGTCGATGCCGGCGATATCGAGCCCGAGGGCGAGCGCGGCGTTCACTGCCAGCAGGTGATTGTCGGGGTGGAGCGTTTCCGGCGGGAGTATCTGGTAGGTGCCGCCCGCCGAGATGTTGGCCCGGCGGCGCAAGGCCACGAACTCGCCCTCAGGAAGCACGCTATTGGCCGAAAAGCCCCGCGCGGTAAGCAGCTTCAGCGCTTCCTCATCGAGCCGCATCGGCGCGCGCTGCCTGCCGTGCTGCGCGCGCATCGCGCGATCGTGGGCGTTCGAAAGCTCGACCAGTCGGGCGACGGTATTCTTGCCGTCACCGGTCACGCCGCCCGCGCGGCGATCCATGATCTTGATCACTTTGCCGTGCAGCACGGTCACCCGGTAATCGCGCCCGGGGTGGTGCTTTTCGACCATAATCCGCTTGCTGGCCTTGGTTGCTTCCTCGAACGCGCGGCGCAAGTCCGCCTCGTCTTCGATTCCGGCGGTCACGCCCGCGCCCTGATCCATGTCGGCCGGCTTGACCACCACCGGATAGCCGAGCTGCTGCGCGATCCTGACCGCGGTTCCGACGTTGTTCGCGAAACCGCTGTCCGCTACCGGCAAGCCAGCGGCCCGCAGCACCGCGCTGCAGCGAAGCTTGTCCTTGGCGATCGAGACCCCGATCTGCGGCGTGGCGCTGGTGACCGAGCTGTTGAGCAGCAGCCGGTTCCGGCCGAGCCCGTAGGCCCAGATCTGGTCGACCCACACGCTGTGCTCGATTTTCAGCGTGTGCGCCGCTTCGATGAAATGCATCGCGTTGAGGCCCGTGAGGCCATGGCGCGCGAGTACCTGTCGCAAGGACCCGTAACGCTTGCGCAGCGCGGGCAGCACATCGTCGGCCTTGCGTGACGCCAATCCCACGATCGCTTCGCAGACGAACTGCAGCGCAGCCACGGTGGCGTTGCGGGCATGGCAGGGCACCGCAAGGCCGACCAGGCGCGCACCGTTTGGCGCCCTGCCGTTGTCCGAGACACGGCAGCCACCGAATACCGGCACGTTGAGCCCGCGCTGGATCGCGGTGTGCCATGCGTGGATGCGAGCAACGAGATGCAGTTCCGGAGCTTTTCCGGCCGGGGCCGTCACGATCGCTGCTGGAGCGATGGCGAACTCCGCGAGCAAGGGCTCGATTTTTGCGAGGCTGAAGCCGGACGGAAGGACAACTTCGAACGTCCCCATGAACACCGACTGGTCGATACCGAACCCGCAGCCCTCCATCAGCCGCGCATCCTTGGCGAGCGTAAGGGAGAATTGCCCGGCGGGCGCCTTCACAGCCGGTGCGGGCGCGGGATCGGGCTTCTTCGGGGCGACTTTCGACTTGGCCGCCGGCTTGGCTTTGGCGGTCGGCGCTTTCGCCTTGGGCGGCGCGGGGGCCTTGCGCTTTTTCGAGCTCCTGGCTGCCATGTCCCGTCGTTACCCTACTCGCCTGCCGGGACTATAACCCCTTCGGCCTGTGGTGCCCCTGGCCCGACTCGAACGGGCACTTCCGAAGAAACTCGATTTTGAGTCGAGCGCGTCTACCAATTCCGCCACAGGGGCTCCCGGCCGGCCGCGGGATGTAGCGGCGCGCTTCGGGCGCATCAAGCTAACAACGGGCTAACTCGCGGAGTTTCAGCCCTTCACCGCTTCTGCAACCAACTTGTGCAGCCGCGAATGGATATGGTCGTTGCCGGCCAGCACCTCGCGATCGCAGACCGGCTGCGAGCGCCCGCGATAGTCGGTCACGAACCCGCCCGCCTCGCGCACCAGCAGGCACCCTGCGGCAGTGTCCCACGGCTGGAGATCATCCTCCCAGAAGCCATCGTAGCGCCCGGCCGCGACCCATGCGAGGTCTAGCGCAGCGGCGCCAAAGCGCCGCACGCCCGCAACGTGCGGCCCGATGGCGTTGTAGATCGCTCCCCAACGGGCGAAATTACCGTGCCCCTGATAGGGCATGCCGGTGGAGATGAGCGCGTCGCTGAGGTTGCGCCGGCCTGAGACGCGCAGACGCGCGTTCTGGAGCCAGGCTCCCTGGCTCTTCTCCGCCCAGAAAGTCTCGTCGGTGATCGGCTGATAGACGACGCCGGCGGTCACCTCGCCCCAGCCCGAACCATCCAGCTTCGGCTCCTGCACCGCGATCGAGATCGCGAAGTGCGGGATACCGTGGAGGAAGTTCGAGGTGCCGTCGAGCGGGTCGATGACCCACCGCGGCTTGCTGGGGTCGAGGTCGATCTCGCCCGCTTCTTCCAGCAGGAATCCCCAATCGGGGCGCGCCTGCTTGAGCTCATCGTAAAGCGTGCGCTCTGCGATCTGGTCGGCCTTGGAAACAAAGTCCGCGGGGCCTTTGCGGCTCACCTGGAGATGTTCGACTTCACCGAAATCGCGGCGCAAGCGGCCGCCGGCGCGCCTCGCGGCACGCTCCATCACGCGAATCAGACCGGAAAGTGCCACGCTGGTCGAATCTGACTTGAGTTCAGCGGCCGGATGGCTGGGACGGCTTCTTGGCCGCCGCCGCAGTTTGCGTCGGGGCCTTGGCCGCCGCTGCATCCGCCGTCACCGGCTTCACGCCACAAATCCGCGCAGCCACAGCATAGACCTGTTCCGGCTTCTTCGGGTCGAGGTTCTTGTTCTTCTCGAACACGTTGCCGGTGGCGGCACTGATGTTCTTGACCGGGTTGTTGTAAAGACAGGACACCAGCGCGTTCTTCACTTCCGGCTGCACCTTGTCCGAATTGATCGCGATCGTGAACGTGCGGAAGATTACTGCCCCGCGGGTGCGGTCTTCCGGCGTGTTGCCGATCCGCTGGGCGGCCGGCTTCGCGGCGGTGGTGGCCGCGGGAGCAGGCGCGTTCTGCGCGGCGAGCGGTGCGGCGATGCCCGCGACGAGGAGCGCGGCGATAAGGGTCTTGCGCATTATCAGTCTGCCTTTCTGACGTATTCGCGATTGTACACGTCGACCACGATCCGGGTGCCGCTTTCGATATGCGGGGGAACCATCACGCGAACGCCGTTTTCGAGGATCGCCGGCTTGTAGCTCGAAGAGGCGGTCTGCCCCTTCACCACGGCGTCCGCTTCCACGATAGTCGCCTCAACCTGTTCTGGAAGCTGAACGGAAATAGGTTTTTCGTCATACATTTCGAGCACGACGTCCATCCCGTCGGCCAGGAACGCTTCCGCGCCGCCAAGGAAGTCCGCCTCGAGCGTGATCTGGTCGTACGTGTCCTTGTCCATGAACACCAGGCTGCTGCCCTCGGCGTAGAGGTACTGGAAATCCTTGGTGTCGAGCCGCACGCGCTCCACCGTATCCGCGCTGCGGAAGCGGACGTTGGTCTTGCGGCCGTCGATGAGGTTTTTCATCTCGACCTGCATGAACGCCCCGCCCTTGCCGGGCTGCGTGTGCTGGATCTTGGCCACCTTCCAGATGCCACCCTCGTATTCGAGGATATTGCCGGGACGGATGTCCACGCCGCTGATCTTCATCGGAAATGCTTTCGGATTGTATGGAGTCGGGTGAGCGCGCGCACTAGCGCCTGGACTTGCTTCCGGCAAGGCAGGCTGGCGCGAGCAATGCCTTATTGATACAGCGCTGCCCATGGCTCCATTCGCGGCATTGCTGATCCTCGCCGCCACGGCCGTGACCGTCCCCCCGGTTACCGGCATCGGCCAGCTCGGCACGCTCGAGCGCGGGCTCTACCGCTGCGAAGCGCCGGGTGACGCAGGCGGCCCGGCGGGCATCCCGCGCGCGGATGAGGATTTCCAGGTCATCAGTTCTTCGCGCTACATCGTGTCCGGGGGGAGCGGGGGGCGCGGTGTGTACTTGCGCAAGGGCGATCTCGTCACGATGACCAGCGGCCCGCGCAAGGGCGTGCAATACCGGCTCAAATCAGAACGCCACCTGCTCAAGGTCGGCAGTGAGGGAGGGCTGCGCTGCTACTGGCGCGGGCGCCCGTTCGATTAGAGCGTTCGACTAGCGGACGGTTGTTTCCCCGGTGCCCGAAGATGCTGCCGGATCGGGCATCGCACCGGCCGCCCGGCTGCTCGCCATCTTGCGCGTGCGCCAGTAGCACCAGCCAACCGCCCCGATGAACACGACCGTTCCGACCGGAACCGTGAACGGGCCCTCTCCCATCACCGCCAGCGGGCTGGCGCTTCCGGTCGCCGCGGCGATGCCTGCAAATGCCACCCCGAACAGGCTTTCGCCGACGATCAGGCCCGTCGCCACCAGCACGCCCATGCGCTCCGCGAAAGCGGGATCGGCCTGGCTCCTCGCCCAGCGGTTGTAGAGCCAGCCGATCAGCGCACCGACCGTTACCAGCAGGGTGAGCGACATCGGCAGGTAGATGCCCATGCCGACCGCGAGCGGCGGCAGGCTGTACTTGCGGGTCCGCGCGAGCCCTTCGTCCAGTGCGATCACCACCGCACCGATCAGCACGCCGAGCCCGATCAGGTTCCAGTTGAGATCGCCGCCGAGCACGCCCTGCGCGATGGCCGAGATCAGCGCCGCCTGCGGCGCGGCAAGCGCATCCGGCCCGGCACCCGGTGTGCCGACGAAGCCAAAGGTGGTGTTGAGCAGGTCGAGGATCGGCGGGATCACCAGCGAACCGAAGATCACGCCGATGATGAGCGCAACCTGCTGACGCCATGGCGTCGCGCCCACCAACTGGCCGGTCTTCAGATCCTGCAGGTTGTCGTTCGAGATCGTCGCGATCGAGAACACCAACGCGGTGACGAACAGCGCGAACGCCACCAAAACGCGAGTGTCCTCCGGATTGGTCCCACGCCCGAAGATCGCCAGCAGCACCAGCGAAATGCCGAGCGCGGCCAGAATGCCGACGCCCGAAACCGGGCTATTCGACGCGCCGATCAGCCCGGCCATATAGCCCGTGACTGAGGCGATCACGACGCCGATCACCAGCACGTAGATCATCGCTGCCGCCAGGGTTACGACGAGGTGATCCTCAATCACGCCGCCCGAGGCGAAGCTCGCCAGCAGAAACCCGATCGGGATCAGCGACAGCAGGATCGCCGCGCCGATCAGGCCGATCGGCAGGTCCTGTTCGGTAATGTCGAGCTTATCGCCCTGTCCCGCCTTGCGCACGCGCGCCGCGGCAAGCGCACCGGCGATTCCGCGCGTAATCGGCACGATCAGCTTGAACAGGGTCCAGATCGCCGCGATGCCGATCGTCCCCGCGCCGACGAAGCGCACGTTCTGGACGAACATCGCGTCGACGAAATCACCGAGCCCGGTTCCGGCCGGAGCCCCACCGGCGGTGTACCAGGGCAGCAACACGAACCGGGCAGTGACCAGCCCGACCAGCATCGCGATGCCGACCGCCATGCCGACGAGGTGCCCGACCCCGATTAGCGCCATCGAATACGATGTGCCGAGATTGGTCGCGCCGGCACCGATCTTGGCGGTGAAGCCGGTCTCTTCGACCACCAGCTTCATCTTGGCGAGCAGCGCGTAACCGGTCGAGACCAGCGAACCGATCACGATCGCGACCAGCCCCTTGCGATTCTCCTCGGCCCCGCCGACGCCCGCGCCGACCTTGAGCACTTCGGCCGCCGCGAGGCCTTCGGGATAAGGCAGGTCCGAACCGGTCACCAGCGCACGGCGCAGCGGCACCGAGTACATCACCCCCAGGATGCCGCCGATCGCAATGATCGCAACCGACTGCCAGTAGGGGAACCCCGTCCACCAGCCCACCATCACCAGTCCCGGCAGCACGAAGATGATCGCAGCCAGTGTCCCCGCGGCCGATGCCAGCGTCTGGACGATGTTGTTTTCCTGGATCGTCGCGCCGGCGAAGAAGCGCAGCACCGCCATCGAGATCACCGCAGCCGGAATCGAGGTGGCGAAAGTGATGCCGATCTTGAGCCCGAGATAGACGTTGGCCGCGGTGAACAGCACGGTCAGCAAGCCGCCGAGCACGATCCCCCGGATCGTCAGTTCCTTGCTGCCCATCGCCGTCCCCTCTGGTGCTTTGCCGGGCCGGGTGATGGCACACTCGGGCTGTGTAGGAAAACGCAATGTGCGGGCGGCTCAGCGGCCCCTGAGCACCGGATAGGGATCGATCGCCGTACCCATGTCCCACCAATCCGCCTTTGGCACGGTGCGCAGGATGGCGAAGTGGAGGTGTGGCGCGGTTTCGCTCGCGTTGCCGGTCGATCCGACGGCGCCCAGCGTTTGACCTCGCGCGACCTTTCGGCCTTCCTGAATATCGGGCGCGTAGCTGTCGAGGTGGGCATAGTAGTAGATCGTGCGGCGGTCCTCGGAGCGCTGGTAGATGGTGTTGCCGCCATCCTGTGACTGGAACAGCTTCTCGATGGTGCCCGGCGCGGCGGCGATCACCGGCGTGCCGCGCGGAGCCGCGATGTCGATCGCCTCGTGCACCCGCTCGCTGCCGCGGGCGTCCTGATAGGAATCGCTAAGCGCGGTGCGGGCGACGCCTGATACCGGAACGATCAGCCCCCCGATCGGTGTCGCGCCGGCGGCGTCGTCGTTCACCGCCTCGCTCGCGCCACGGGCAGTCGTTCGTTCGGCGCGATCGGCGGTCGGCAGCAGGCCGGTTCCTGCCGCCACGATCCACGCCGCCGAAGTCACCGTGGCTGTAACGACGATCGTCAGGATGCGGTCGGCCCAGCTCACGTCACGCCTCGAACAGCACTTTGGTCGAACCCGAAACCATTTGCGCCAGGCGGGCCGCGTCCCAGTTGGTCAGGCGCACGCAGCCGTGGCTTTCGGCGCGGCCGATGGTCTGCGGTTCGGGCGTGCCGTGAATGCCGTAGTGCTCCTTGGTCAGGTCGATCCATACCACACCCACCGGTCCGTTGGGCCCTGGAGGAAGCTGCTGCTTCTCCACGCTATCGGGCACGTCCCAGAACAGGTCGGGATCGTAGGCAAACGGGGGGTTCTTAGACACGCCATTGATGCCCCAATTGCCGAGCGGCAGCGGATCGTGGCTCGAACCCGAAGTGACGGTGAACAGCGCCACCAGCTTGTCCTGGGCGTCGAAGGCCTTGAGCGTGCCCGTCGACTTGCTGACTACGATCCGGGTCACCTTGGCTTGATTGCTCCCGACGCCGAGGGAAACGAGCGTCGCCAGCCAGTTCTTGTCATCGATCGTGGCGGCGTCGATCCGGTCAGCGCCGATGTTGGGCACGCGCACTTGCTGGCCAGCGCGGAACATCGACGGTTGCGGAATGGCTGGCGCGTTCGGCGAAGCGGACGGCGATGGCACGGAGGTCTGCCCCGCCCTGGCAGGCTGACCGCCCGGGTTGAGCTGCGCGAGCACCCCAACGGTGGTGTGGAACCGTTCGGCGAGCTTCTCGTCCATGCTCTGGTAGCCGAGTTGCGGCAGCTTGGCCTGATCCGCCGGCTCTTTCGGGGTCGGCTGGAACGGGATCTTTCCCCACGCATCGGGGATGGTCACCACGCGGGTGGCGGGAATGTTTGCCCAGCGCCGGAGCGCGGCCTGCGTCGGCTGATCGATTTCGCCGGTTTCCTTCAGCCCATTCGCCTCCTGGAAACCAGCGAGCGCATTCTTGGTGGAAAGGCCCATCTTGCCGTCGATTACGCCGGGGCCGAAGCCCTGCCGTTCGAGCACGACCTGTGCCTGCATCACCGGCCGCGGCTCGGCATCGGGGATCGCCTCACGCACGACCTCGCCCGCCGCCGGATCGTGCGAAAGTAACGCCTCGTCACCCGCCTGGGCCACAGCGGCGGCAGGAGCTTTCTTCGCGTCCTTATCGTGATCGGTGCCGTTAAGCCCGCACCCGGCAAGCAGCAGCACTGTGGCCGCCGCGAACATCGTCTTGCGCATCTATCGTCCCTATGGCGAGCGCGACCCTGCGCTCTGGCCGGGACTAACGCTTTGAACCGCTCGCGGGTCCGAGCACCTCGACGAACGCGCGCACCGCGGCCGCTTCGTCACCACCCCACACCGCGCCGCTCACCGCGAGAAAGTCTGCCCCCGCCTCGATCAGCGGCGGGCAGTTCGCGGGCGTGATCCCGCCGATGGCAACGCAGGGAATCTCGAATATCCCCTGCCACCATTCGAGCAGATCCAACTCGGGCCGGTGCTCGCTGGCCTTGGTTTCGCTTGGAAAGAACGATCCGAACGCGACATAATCCGCGCCTGCATCGCCCGCTTCCATCGCCAGGTGGCGACTGGCGTGGCAGGTGATGCCGACTTGCGTGTCGCGGCCCAGTGCCTCGCGCGCTTCGGCGACCGTGCCGTCGTGCTGCCCCAGATGGACACCGTCCGCGCCGATGCGCTTCGCCAGCGCGATGCTGTCGTTGACGATGAAAGCGACATCGTGCGCCCGGCAGATCGCCTGAAGCGGCTCGGCGAGCCGCGCCGCCTCGTGCTGGTCGATGTCCTTCACCCGGAACTGGAACGCGGCGACCGGGCCCGCGGCAAGCGCGCGCTCGAGCCGCTGAGGAAAGTCACCGCCTACATCGAGCGGCGAGATCAGGTAGAGCTGGCACGAAGGCGCGCGCACGGCATTTCCTCTGGCATGGCTTCGAAAACAACCGCTCCGGTGCGGATCGGCTGCTCGGGCTGGATCTACCAGCACTGGCGGGGGCTGTTCTATCCGCAGGACCTTCCCGTCAAGCGCTGGTTCGCATTCTACGCCGACACCTTCGACACGGTGGAAATCAACAACAGCTTCTATCGCTTGCCCAGGGCCGAGACGTTCGAGGCCTGGCGCGATCAGGCGCCGGAAGGGTTCTGCTATGCGGTCAAGGCCAATCGCTTCCTCACCCAGGCCAGGAAGCTCAAGGACTGTGCCGAACCGCTGGTGCGGCAGATGGCATCGTTCAACGCGCTGAGGCCGGCGCTCGGGCCGATCCTCTACCAGTTGCCGCCGCGCTTCCGGATCAACCTTGAGCGGCTAGAGAGCTTCCTCACGCTGCTGCCGAAGGATACCGTCAACGTGTTCGAGTTCCGCGAGCCGAGCTGGTACACCGATGAGACTTTCGCTCTGCTCGAACGCTACGGCGCAAGCCTGTGCATCCACGACATGCCCGGCTCGAAAAGCCCGACAGAGGCGGTCGGGCCGACCGCGTATCTGCGGTTCCACGGCGGAATTGGTAAGTACTTCGGCCGCTATTCCGACGCAGCCTTGCGCGATTGGGCCGGCTGGATTCACGGCCGCGCCAGCGAGGGACGCGCCGTATGGGCCTATTTCAACAATGACCCGCAGGCACACGCCATCCACGATGCGCGAACGCTGCGGGCGATGGTTCGGCAGGCGTTGCGTTGAGCGGTCTTGCGCCACGGCGCTGCGATGCTACGCCGCATCCATGAAGTCCGCCGCCGCCATCGTGAGCGCCAGCCTGCTGCTGACTGCCTGCGTCGCCTACAGCGTCAAGGATGATGGCACCTCGCGCGCCCGCATCGGTCAGACTGTGGAGATGGACGGCATCAAGCTGACCCCGCTCGAAGTGATCGAAGACAGCCGTTGCCCCGCGAACGTTCAGTGCGTTTGGGCAGGACGCCTGCGGCTGAAGGCGCGACTCGATTCCGGCGGCAAGGCCGGCGAACAGGAGCTGACCCTGGGTGAGGCGCAACCGGCGGGGGCCGGAACGCTCACACTGGTGGAAGCCCGGCCCCATCCGGAACACGGCCGCACCATCTACCCTGAAGATTACCGTTTCGGGTTCACCTACACGCCTGACAGGACGAACTAGGCCGCGGCCTTTTCGGTCGAAGCTTTGTAGATCTCGTCGATCGCGTCGGACAGCGTGCGGTCGAATTCAGCGTCGCTCATCTGGTGGCGCAAGTCCGCGAGCAGCGCGCGGCTGAAGCTCGCGATCATGCCCTCGTTCTTTGCCAGCTCGGCGCACGCCTCGGTGCGGCTGAACCCGCCCGACAGCGCGACGACCTTGAGCACTTTGGGGTGGTCGACCAGCGGCTTGTAGAAATTCGCCACCGCCGGGATCGACAGCTTGAGCATCACCTGCTTGCCGCCATCGAGCGCATCGAGCTGCTTGAGAATCTCATCGCGCAGGATCGCTTCGCCTTCCTCACGGTCGCTCGCCTTGATGTCGTACTCGGGCTCGAGGATTGGCATAAGTCCAGCGGCGATGACCTGCTCGCCAATCTCGAACTGCTGCTTCACCACGGCGGCGATTCCGCTCGGCGAGGCGCGCTTGATCACCGAGCGCTCCTTGGTGCCGAACACGCCCAGCGCCTTCGCGCGGGCAAGCAGCGCATCGAGGCCCGGCATCGGCTTCATCAGCTGTACGCCATCGGCTTCGTCCTCGAGGCCCTTGTCGATCTTGAGGAACGGCACCACGCCGCGCTCGATCAGCGCCTGCGGCACCGGCTTGCCGCCAGCCTCACCGTCCATCGTGCGCTCGAACAGGATCGCGCCGACCACCTTGTCGCCGCTGAAGCTGGGCGAAGTGATGATCCGCTCCCGCATCTGGTGGATGAGGTCGAACATCTCGGCATCGGAGGAATAGGCGCTTTCCGCGATGCCGTAGCCGGCCAGCGCCTTGGGGGTCGAGCCGCCGCTCTGGTCGAGCGCGGCGATGAAACCGTGGCCCTTGGCCATCTTCGCGGTCATGTCCTGCTGGTTCATCGGTCGGTCCTTCGGGTCATGTGTGAAGCGCGGCGACGCCGGGCAATTCCTTGCCCTCCATCCATTCGAGGAAAGCGCCGCCGGCGGTTGAAACGTAGGTGAAATCGCCCGCCACGCCGGCATGATTGAGCGCGGCGACAGTGTCCCCGCCGCCCGCGACTGAAACCAGCGAGCCTTCCTTGGTCAACGCCGCAGCCGTCTTCGCGAGCGCCACGGTCGCGGCATCGAACGGGGGCGTCTCGAAGGCGCCGAGCGGGCCGTTCCACACCAGCGTGCGGCAGGTCTTGAGCACGTCTGCCAGCGCCTCGACCGCTTGCGGGCCGACATCGAGGATCATCTCGTCCGCGGCGACTTCGTGGACGTTGCAGGTGCGCAAGCTTGGCGGGTTGGCGGCAAACTCCTTCGCCACCACCACGTCATAGGGCAAGTGCACGGTGCAGCCGGCCCGATCGGCCGCGTCGAGGATCTTCTCGGCGGTGTCCGCCAGGTCATGCTCGCACAGGCTCTTGCCGACGTTCACTCCGCGCGCCGCCAGGAAGGTGTTCGCCATCCCGCCGCCGATGATCAGGTGCTGGACCTTGGTGACGAGGTGTTCAAGCACCGCCAGCTTGGTCGAGACCTTGGCCCCGCCAACCACGGCCGCGACCGGAGCCTCGGGATTGCCCAGCGCGGCGTCGAGCGCCTTGAGTTCTTTCTCCATCGCCCGCCCGGCATAGGCCGGGAGCAGGTGAGCGAGGCCCTCCGTGCTGGCGTGCGCGCGGTGGGCGGCAGAGAACGCATCGTCGACGTAGAAATCGCCGTTCGCCGCGATCGCCTTCGCGAACTCGGGATCGTTCTTCTCTTCGCCCGGCCAGAAGCGGGTGTTCTCGAGCAAACCGATGTCACCGGGGCTCAGGATACCGATCGCCTGCTCGACCACAGGCCCGAAAACTTCGGGAATGAACATGACCTCGCGCCCGAGCACGTCCTGCACTCCGCCCTGAATCAGGCTCAGCGATTCGGTCGAGTTGCGCGCACCCTTGGGTCGTCCGAAGTGAGCGAGCAGAAGCACCTTGGCACCGGCATCGGCCAGTTCGAGGATCGTCGGCGCCACTGCGCGAATCCGGGTGTCGTCGGCAACCGCGCCGTCATCCATCGGCACGTTGAGATCGACCCGGACGAGCGCGACCTTGCCGCGCACGTCTCCAAGATCGTCGAGGGTCTTGAACTCAGGCATCAGGCTCAGAGGAAGCCCGCGATCACCTTGGCGGTGTCGATCATCCGGTTCGAGAAGCCCCATTCGTTGTCGTACCAGCTGACAACCCGGGCAAGCTTACCCTCGAGCACCGCGGTCTCTAGGCTGTCGACCGTCGAGCTCGCCGGATAGTGGTTGAAGTCCGAGCTGACGAGCGGCTGGTCGGTGTAGTCGAGCACGCCCTTGAGCTTGCCTTCCGAGGCGGCCTTGAGCGCAGCGTTGAGTTCGTCCTTGGTCGTATCGCGCGAGGGCGTGAACACCAGGTCGATCAGGCTGACGTTGGGCGTCGGCACGCGGACGGACGAGCCGTCGAGCTTGCCCTTCAGTTCCGGCAGCACGAGACCGACCGCGCGCGCGGCGCCCGTCGTCGTCGGGATCATGTTCACCGCCCCGGCCCGCGCACGGCGCAGATCGCTGTGGATCTGGTCGAGGATCCGCTGATCGTTGGTGTACGAGTGGATCGTGGTCATGAACCCGCGCTCGATGCCGACGGCCTCGTGGAGGACCTTGGCGACCGGTGCGAGGCAGTTGGTGGTGCAGCTCGCGTTCGAGACGATCACGTCATCGACGGTGAGGAGGCCTTCGTTGACGCCGAACACGATCGTCTTGAGGTCACCGGTGGCCGGAGCCGAAATCAGCACCCGCTTGGCGCCGGCGTCGATGTGCGGCCGGCTCGCCTCGACCGACTGGAAGAAACCGGTGCATTCCAGCACCAGGTCGATGCCCATCGCCTTGTGCGGCAGCTTGCCGGGCTCGCGTTCCTTGGTCACCGCGATATCGCGGCCGTTGACCTGGATGCTGTCGCCGTCCGAGGTCACCGTGCCGGGGAAGCGGCCGTGGGTGGAGTCGTAGGCGAACAGTAGTGCGTTCGATTTCGGATCAGAGAGATCGTTGATCGCTACCAGCTCGAAATCGTGATCCGAGCGCTCGAGGATGGCGCGCGCCACGAGCCGCCCGATGCGTCCGAAGCCGTTGATCGCCACTTTCGTCGCCATGTGAAGAACTCCTGCTACTTGCTCAGCTTAGATAGGATTTGCGGTACGATTTTTTCAGGGGTGAAGCCGAAATGCTCGAACAGCACTTCGGCCGGCGCCGAAGCGCCGAAGCGGTCCAGCCCGATGGCGAGGCCATCGCTGCCGATGAAGCGTTCCCACCCGAGCGTGACGCCGGCCTCGATCGAAACCTTGAGCGCATCGCGCGGCAGGATGTCGGCCCGATAGGCCGCGTCCTGCTTCTGGAACAATTCGACGCACGGCATCGAGACGACATCCGCGCCAACACCCTGCGCTTCCAGCGCGTCGGCCGTGGCGAGCGCAACCGCCACCTCGGAACCGGTCGCTACCAGCACCACCCGGCGCGCGGCGTTGGCAGCGCGCAGGCGATAGCCGCCTTTGGCGCTGCGGTTTTCACCTGCGTCATCGCGCACCGGCGGCAGGTTCTGGCGTGACAGCGCGAGTACCGACGGCGTCTTTGGCGTCTGCAACGCCAGCTCCCAGCATTCGGCGGTCTCGATCGCGTCCGCCGGACGGAATACATTGAGGTTGGGGATCAGCCGCAGGCTCATCACCTGCTCGATCGGCTGGTGCGTCGGTCCGTCCTCGCCGAGACCGATCGAATCGTGCGTCAGCACATAGACCACGCGGATCTGCTGCAGCGCCGAGAGGCGGATCGCGTTGCGGGCGTAGTCGCTGAAGATCAGGAACGTGCCGCCGTAAGGCATCACGCCGCCGTGCAGCGCCATGCCGTTCATCGCCGCCGCCATGCCGAACTCGCGGATGCCGTAATAGAGATATCGGCCGGCGTAGTCCGCCCTGGTCAGCGGGGTCGTGAACGCGGTCTTGGTGTTGTTCGAGCCGGTCAGATCGGCTGAACCGCCGATCAGTTGCGACAGCTTCTCGGTCAGCGGGCCAAGCGCCATTTCCGAAGCCTTGCGGGAGGCGACCTTCGGCGGCTCCTTGGCGAGCGCTGCGTAGTGATCCGCGAGCGCCGGCCCCGCACGCGGGCCAACTTCGGCGAACTGTCCCTCGAACGCGGCCTTTTTCGCGCTGGCGTCGAGCCGGGCCTGCCATTCCTTGCGCGCCCTGGCGCCCGGTTCCCCGAGCGCGCGCCAATTGGCGAGGATATCACCCGGGATGACGAACGGTTCGGCCGTCCAGCCGAGATATTCGCGCGCCGCGGCGATCTCATCCGCGCCGAGCGGGTTGCCGTGGACCGCAGATGTGCCCTGCTTGTTGGGCGCGCCCTTGCCGATCACCGTCTTGCACGCGACCAGCGAGGGCCGCGGATCGGCGGCCGCTTCGGCCAGCGCGCGGCGAATATCGGCCGGATCGTGCCCATCGCACTTGGCGGTGTGCCAGCCTGTCGCGCGGTAACGCGCCGGAATATCTTCACTGGTCGACAGGTCCGTATGGCCGTCGATCGTAACGTCGTTATCGTCCCACAGTACGATCAGGTTGCCGAGGCCGAGATGTCCGGCAAGGCCGATCGCCTCATGGTTGACGCCTTCCATCAGGCATCCGTCACCGGCCATGACCCACGTCCGGTGATCGACCAGCTGGTCACCGAACAGCGCATTGAGGTGCCGCTCGGCGATCGCCATGCCCACCGCCATGGCCAGGCCCTGCCCGAGCGGGCCGGTGGTCGCCTCGACTCCATCGATGAGGAAGTTTTCCGGGTGTCCGGCGCACGGGCTGCCTAGTTGGCGGAAGTTGCGGATGTCTTCCATCGTCGGCGATGCGTAGCCGGTAAGGTGAAGCAGCGAGTAGATCAGCATCGAGCCGTGGCCGGCCGACAGCACGAAGCGGTCACGATCGGGCCAATGCGGATCGGCCGGATCGAACTTCAGGAATTCCGAGAACAGCACCGTGGCGACGTCGGCCATGCCCATCGGCATGCCCGGGTGGCCGATGTTGGCCTTCTGGACCGCGTCCATCGACAGGGCGCGGATGGCGTTCGCCATCGGCGCGAGGCGGGACGGATCGAGGCTCATTACGCAGGCACTCCTGGCACGGGTTCGCGGGAGGCGATCGGTGGGCCGATTTCGGCAGGGGCCGATTCGGTGCGCGGCCTCTCTTGCGAAGGCACCGCCGTGCGTCAAGCGCAGCCCCGGAACGGCTCACCGCCGATGCGAAAGGGTATTCACAGGTTTAACGCCCAACCCTTTGCCTTTCTGGGATGCTTTGAGTTAACCCGTCTTCATGGCGGGGGAGCGAGAACAGCAAGCTCTGGCGCGCATTGACGCGGCGCTCGCACGGATCGAGGCTGCGGCCGCGCGCCCTGTATCCACACCGTCCTCATCCGACGACGGCGCACTGCGTGCCCAGGTAACCGACGCCTTGCGCGATCTCGACCGCCTGATCGGAGCGCTCCAGACATGAGCCTGGGCATATGAGCAACGTCACTCTCGACCTGGGCGGGCGCAGCTACGCGGTCGCCTGCGAAGACGGGCAGGAAGCGCACATCCTCGGCCTCGGGCAAGCAATCGACTCCAAGCTCGCTACCATGAACCTCGCGGGTCAGTCGGAGGCGCGGATGCTGCTATTCGCGGCGCTGCTGATGGCGGACGAATGCCACGAGTTGAAGAAGGGCAGCGCACACTCCGCCTCGCCCGCCGGGCCGGATCTCGGTGAAGCGCTCGAAAAGCTCGCCGGTCGGCTAGAGAGTTGCGCGGCGCGGCTTGAGAACGGACCCGCGACCGCCTAGATACTGGTGCGACGGGTACTGCCCGGTACGAGCCGCACGAAAATCCCTGGGGCTATAAGCAATCCACGGGGGCCGTCCCTGGTGAGACCCTGGTCTCGCACATATGGTTCCCACCTGACGTTAGGCGTCAGAGGATTTCCCGGCACCGACCCATGGTGGTCCCGTCACCCACCCCTCGACTTCCGAACTCCGGCGCGGCAAGGCAGCGCGATGGACAGTCCCAAACAGATCAAGAAGCAAATCCGCAAGCGCTTGCTCGAAGCACGTCGCGAACATGCCGCGACTCTCCCGGAAAGCACACGCGGGTTGCTGTTCAAGCGCCCGCCGGCGACGGTGGCCGACATCATTCCCTCGGACGCCGTAATCGGCCTCTATCGCGCAGATCCAGGTGAAGCGCCGGCAGGCGGCTACGCCAGGTTTTTCCTCGAAGCCGGGCACACCATCGCCCTGCCCTGGCTGACCGGACTCGACGCGCCGATGCGCTTCCGCGTCCACACCGACCCCTATGGGGAAACCGACCTCGAGGAGGGCTTCTTCGGGCTGATGCAGCCAAGCCCGGCTGCCAGGGAAGTGACGCCTGACGTGCTGATCATGCCGCTCGTCGCGTTCACCGAGAACGGCGATCGCATCGGCCAAGGCGGTGGTTTCTACGACAAGTGGCTCGGCGCCCATCCGGATGTGATGCGCATCGCGCTCGCGTGGGATATCCAGAAGGTCGACGAAATGCCGGTCGAGCCGCACGATATGCGCGTCACCGCGGTGGTGACGCCGACCCGGCTCTACGGACCCTTCGCATGAGGAACGAGCCGACCTGGCGCATCCCGGTCGGCATCCTCCTCCTGCTGGCGGGCCTGACGGCCTATGCGCTGATTATCGCGCGCTATGCGCCGGGGCTGATCGGCGGATGGCCGACTCTCGCGCAGGCAGTGGTCTATCTGGTGCTCGGAATCGTGTGGCTGCTGCCGCTCAAGCGCTTCCTGATCTGGATGGAAACCGGACGTTTCCATTGACCTGAAAAGTCCCAAGTGGCGCGAGTGACGGGACTTGAACCCGCGACCTCCGGCGTGACAGGCCGGCGCTCTAACCAACTGAGCTACACCCGCGCATTCGGGCGTGGCGCCGCTTGGGAGCCGCGCCACTAGGGCAGCGGTCCGGGGCTGTCAACGCCGCTTTCCGCCGCATAAATCGAACCCGCCCGTTAACCATATTTTCGCCTCTCCGAGCGATGTTCCGGCATCGGTTTTTGAGGGGGGCTATCGTGCGCGTAGGTATTGCGCTGGCGGCAATGGGGGCGATGTGGGGGCTGCCGGCGCATGCCGCTGGCCCGCAAGTAGAAGGCGCGATCTATCTTGAACGCGGCGATCTCGGCGAACGTCTGGTCGAGCCTGCCAGCGAGCTTCGATCGGGCGACAAAGTAGTACTGCTGGTGCGCTGGCGCGCCGCCGGCGACCGCGACGGCTTCACCGTAACCACCCCGGTACCGTCCGCCCTCGCCTTCCAGCGCGATAGCTCCGACACGGTCGAAGTGTCGGTCGACGGCGGGCGCAGCTGGGCCCGACCCGGCCGCCTGAAGGGCGCACGGCCGGAACAGGTGACGCATCTAAGGTGGAAGATCGGCGCGCGGCAGGCTGCGCAGGGCTCGGGCAGCTTCGCCTACAGCGCGTTCGTGCGCTGATTCGGCACTTCGTATCTCCAGTTTCGGCTCTCGTCTTCGGCCAGCCACCCGATGCGTGGGGCGCGCTGCGTCGGGCCCTCCTCAGTCGGCGAGGAGAAGCACCGGCGTTTCGAGCAGCTTCTTGATCGCCTGGACGAAGCTGGCCGCGTCATGCCCGTCGACCACCCGGTGATCGCAGCTGATCGAAACATTCATCAGCTTGCGCTTCTCGACCCGCTCGCCGCCCATCCCGTCGGACACGAACATCGGCCGCTCGACGATGCGGTTGGGGCCGACGATCGCCACTTCGGGGCGGTTGATCACCGGTGTCGAGGCAATCCCGCCCAACGGCCCGAGCGAGGTGACTGTGATGGTCGAGCCAGACAGCTCCTCGCTCTTCGCCTTGCCGCTCCGCGCGGCATCGGCGAGGCGCAGTATGTCGCTCGCGAGCTGCCACAGGTTCTTGCCCTGCGCATCGCGTATCACCGGGACCATCAGCCCGGCGTCGGTCTGCGTCGCCATGCCGATGTGCACCGCGCCCGAGCGACTGATGACGTTAGCCTCGTCGTCGTAGCGCGCGTTGAGCATCGGGTATTGCGGCAGCGCCTTGCACAACGCGGCAATGAACAGCGGCAGCAGGGTGACCTTTGGCCTGGAACCGCGGTTGTCATTTAGGTCGGCGCGCAGCTTCTCTAGCTCCGTGACGTCGATTTCCTCGACATAAGTGAAGTGCGGGATCGCGCGCTTCGACGCGGCCATGTTCTCGGCGATGCGCTTGCGCAGACCGATGACCTTGATCGTCTCGTCGCGCATCGGCTTGCCGGCGGGAGCGTAGCCTTTCGAAGCTCCGTAGGAGAGGAATGCATCGAGGTCGGCATGGCGAACCCGGGTTCCATCGGCCGAACGCACGTCGGCGAGGTCGATTCCGAGATCCTTGGCGCGCTGGCGGACAGCGGGGCTGGCCAAAACCTTTGCCACGGTCCGGGCTGCGCCTGTCGAAACCCCGTTCTTCTCCTTCGAAACCGCAGGCGGGCCTTCGACAGGCTCAGGGCTGACGGGAGGCGGTGTGGCCTCTTCGACCTGTTGCGCTTCCTCGATCGCCTCATCGACGTCCTCGGCTTCGGGCGTCTCGGCCTCGATCCGCTCCTCCGCCACGTCGGCCTTCGGCGCCGGGGCGTCAACTTCCCCGCCTTCGGTCTCGATCACCACCAGCGGCGAGCCGATCGCGATCACGTCGCCGACATCGCCGGCGACTTCGCGCACCACGCCCGAAACGGGGCTTTCCATCTCGACCGTCGCCTTGTCGGTCATCAGATCGGCAAGCTTGCCGTCCTCCTCCACCGTGTCGCCGATCTTGACGTGCCAGGCGACGATCTCGGCCTCGGCGATACCTTCGCCGATATCCGGCAATCTGAACGTGTAGGTGCCCATCGCGTCAGCCCTCGATCAGCTTGTCGATCGCTTCGCCGATGCGGATCGGCCCGGGGAAGTATGCCCATTCCAGGCTGTGTGGATAGGGCGTGTCGAATCCGGTGACCCGCTCGACCGGCGCTTCGAGGTGGTAGAAGCAGCGTTCCTGCACCAGCGCCGCCAATTCCGCGCCGAATCCGCCGGTGCGTGTAGCTTCATGTATCACCAGGCAACGCCCAGTCTTTTCCACGGACTTTTCCACAGCCTCGATGTCGAGAGGTACCAGCGTGCGCAAATCGAGGATTTCGGCGTTAACGCCCTTCTCCTCGCATACCGCCGCGGCGACGTGGACCATTGTGCCGTAAGCGAGCACCGTCAGCGCATCGCCCGTCCGTGCCACCCGCGCCTTGCCCAGCGGGATCGAATAATACCCTTCGGGCACTTCGCTGTCCGGATGGCTTTTCCACGGCTTGGTCGGGCGATCGTAATATCCGTCGAATGGACCGTTGTAGATCCGCTTCGGCTCGAAGAAGATCACCGGATCGTTGTCCTCAATCGCCGCGATCAAGAGGCCTTTCGCATCGCGCGGGGTCGAGGGAATCACGGTCTTCAGGCCCGAGACGTGGGCGAAGATCGCCTCCGGACTCTGGCTATGGGTCTGCCCGCCGAAGATGCCGCCGCCGAACGGGCTGCGCACCGTCATCGGCGCGATGAACTCGCCCGCAGACCGATAGCGCAAACGCGCCGCCTCGCTGATCAACTGGTCGAGGCCGGGATAGATGTAGTCGGCAAACTGGATCTCCGGCACCGGGCGCATGCCATAAGCCCCCATCCCCACCGCCACGCCGATGATGCCGAGTTCGGAGATCGGCGTGTCGAACACCCGCGTCTTGCCGTGCTTTTCCTGCAGCCCCGCGGTGCAGCGGAACACGCCGCCGAAATAGCCGACGTCTTCGCCCATCACGATCACGTTCGGATCGCGGCCGAGCATGATGTCGAGCGCGTCGTTGATCGCTTCGATCATGTTGATGCGGCGCGTCGGAGCCTCGGCTTCGCTCACCGCAGTGTCGTTCTCGATCACGCTTGAGGCCACTTGATGTTCCTCTCGTGGATCGCCTGCGCGGCCTGCTCCTCGAGGTGCCACGGCAGCTCCTCGAACACGTCCTCGAACATGGTGTGAAACGGATGATGCAGCCCGTGGCCGAGGATGCCGTTCTTCTCGGCCTCCTTGGTCGCCGCCTTGACCGTTTCGGCCAGCTCTAGGTCCATCGCCTCGTGCTGCTCCTCGCTCCATTCGCCGAGCGCGATCAGGTGGTCACGCAAGCGCACGATCGGATCGCCGAGCGGCCATTCCTCGCGTTCCTGCGCGGAGCGGTACTGCGTGGGATCGTCCGACGTAGAATGACCCTCGGCACGATAGGTGAAATGTTCGATCAGCGTCGGCCCGCCGTTGGCGCGTGCCCGGTCCGCCGCCCAGCGCTCCGCGGCATAGACTGCGAGCGGATCGTTGCCGTCCACCCTGAGCCCGGCGATGCCGTGGCCGATCGCGCGCGCGGCGAAGGTCGTGCGCTCCGCCCCGGCAAAGCCCGAAAAGCTTGAGATCGCCCATTGGTTGTTGATCACGTTGAACACCACCGGCGCGTTATAGACCGCCGCGAAAGTGAGCGCGGAATGGAAGTCACCCTCCGCGGTTGAGCCTTCGCCCAGCCAGGTGGCGGCGATGCGGCTGTCGTGATGGATCGCGCTCGCCATCGCCCAGCCCACCGCTTGCGGCGCCTGGGTCGCGAGGTTGCCGCTGATGGTGAAGAAGCTTTGAGACCTGCTCGAATACATGATCGGCAGCTGGCGGCCCTTCAGCTTGTCGCCGCGGTTCGAATAGATCTGGTTGATCATCTCGACCAGCGGGTAGCCCCGCACCATCAGCACACCCTGCTGACGGTACGAAGGGAACACCATGTCATCCGCCGCGAGCGCGTGGGCCGCCGCGACCGAGGTCGCCTCTTCGCCGGTGCACTTCATGTAGAAGCTGGTTTTGCCTTGCCGCTGGCCACGATACATCCGTTCGTCGAACGCGCGCACGAGCGCCATGTCTCGCAGCATCTGCCGCAGGGCATCGGGCGACAGGCGCGGGTCCCACGGGCCATGCGACCGGTTGTCTTCGCCGAGCACGCGGATCAGGTCGGTACATAGCGGATTGGTCTCCGCTGCCGGACACGCCTCGTCAGGACGGGGTTGAGCGCCTGCTTCCGAAATCGGGATGTGCGAGAAATCGACCGTGTCGCCCGGGCGGAACTTCGGTTCCGGCACGTGCAGCTCGAGCCGCGGACGATTCGATTTTGGCGAGACGGGCTCGGCCAAGCGGTAACTCCTGTGGCGGCCGGGCTTCGTCAGCCCGGTACTTTTCTTTTAGCGACGCGACATTTTATTACGCATCCAGGAACAGGTCAACGATCCAGAGTCACACCGCAACCGGGGCCCGCAGCACGCCTTGCGGCTCGTAATCGCGCACCGTGAAATCCTCGATCCGGTAATCGAAGATCGATTCCGGCCTGTTCGCGATTTCAAGCTTCGGCTCGCCGGCCGGTTCCCGCCCGAGTTGCTCTTCAACGAGGTGGGCGTGATTGAGATAGAGGTGCGTATCACCGCCCATCCATACCAGTTCGCCGGGTTTGTAACCGGTTTGCCGGGCGATCATCCGAGTCAGCAACGCGCCGCCGAACAGGTTGAACGGCAGGCCCAGCGCAACATCGCAGCTACGCTGGTAGAGCAGGCAGGAGAGGCGATCGCCGGCGACATGGAACTGGTAGGTCTTGTGGCATGGCGGAAGCGCCATCCGGTCGAGCTCGGCGACGTTCCAGCCCTCGATGATGTGGCGCCTGCTGCCGGGATTGGCCTTGAGGCTTTCGACCACCTGCGCGACCTGATTGATGCCGGGACCGGGCCGGTACATACCCTCGCCCACCGGCTCATACGTCGGCCAGTCGACCCATTGCTTGCCGTAGACCGGGCCAAGATCACCCCAGCGCCGCGCGAATTCCTCGTCTGCGACGATGCGCGCCTCGAAATCTACCTGCGCAATGTCGTCGCCGGTTTCCTTGCGGTAGCGCGCCAGCGGCCAGTCACTCCAGATCGTCACCTTCTGCCGGAGCAGCGGGCGAATGTTGGTCTCGCCGGTGAGGAACCACAGCATCTCGCGCGCGGCGGCCTTCCAGAACACCCGCTTGGTGGTGAGCAGCGGCACGGCCTCGCCTGCCAAATCAAAGCGGAGCTCCGCGCCGAACACTGAGCGTGTGCCCACCCCGGTGCGATCCGAGCGCTCGTCGCCCTCCTCCCAGATGCGCCGCATCAGGTTGAGATAGGCCCATTCCCAGTGGCTGGAGGAGGAAGACTCGGGGCTGTGAGCGAGACTGGCCATCGGCCGGTTCCTAGACCCGCAAATGCCCGCTTGCCACCCCGCGGCGTCGCACTTATAGGGCCGCCTCTGCCTCGCCCCGCAGGGTTTCTGCGGGCTCCGGTCGGGGAGTAGCTCAGCCTGGTAGAGCACTGTCTTCGGGAGGCAGGGGCCGGAGGTTCGAATCCTCTCTCCCCGACCATTATTTCGTGTATCAAAACCGTCCGGCGGGCGGTTTGGGCCGAAAATGCATAAGGCGATAGCGCGTAAGGCGCATCGGAGCTGTTCGGAAAGCATTCATTTCCAGCAGCTTATAAGAACAACGCCGATCATGAGGGACTTCCTGCGGGAAGCACGCGGCACAGCGAACAATCAGAGATCGCGGCGATTGATCGCCAGCATCCGTATTGGCTCTCATTGTCTGGATTTGCCTATGGAACTCGATCGACGGCATCTGATCGGCGCCGCTGCAGCGGCCGCCGCAGCCGGCTGCCTCGCCGCGATGGCCCCTCGCACGCTCGTTCCGGCAACGGGCTCGCCGGTCGTTCACGCCCCTGTCCCAGCGGTGGTGAAGCGCGCGGAACCGCCCTCGCTGCTGCGTCAGGCGACGGCGGCTCTCGACAGGCACGGTATCGCCAAACGCGATCTTGTCGGCCTGGTCGACTTCTCGGCGCACTCCAGCAAACCACGCCTGCAACTGGTCGATATCGTGGGTGGCGCGATCCTGGGCGCCTACCTCGTCGCCCATGGCAAGGGCTCGGACCCGGAAAACACCGGCTGGCTGCATTCGTTCTCCAACGAGGAGGGATCGAATGCCTCCTCCCGTGGCGGTTTCCGCACCGCCGCTGCCTATTACGGCAAGCACGGCCACTCACGCCGCCTGGTCGGCCTCGATGCGGACAATGACCAGGCCCTCTCGCGCGCCATCGTTATGCACGGCGCGCCTTACGTGCAGCACGAGCTGATCGACCGGCAGGGCCACATCGGGCGCAGCCAGGGCTGCTTCGCGGTGGCGGAAAGCTGCATCGGCGCGGTGCTGGACCGGCTCGGCGAAGGTCGCCTGCTGTTCGCCGCCAAGTGAACTTCGCCGCCGTCACCCTTCATTCACTACCGCCGGGTAAATGCGGACCACGCTCCTTGTAATCCCGCTGTAACATCGCCATTGGGGGCGCGGCGCGGCAACTGGCCCGGAGGAATCCGGCGGAACTCATGAACCTGACCCATCCCTTCCTCGACGCGGACGGCGACAAGCTGCGGGAAGAGTGCGGCATCTTCGGCGTGATCGGTGCGACCGACGCTGCCGCGGCCTGCGCCCTCGGCCTCCATGCGCTCCAGCACCGCGGACAGGAAGCGGTCGGCATCACCAGCTTTGATGGCACCGAGTTCTACTCGAGCCGCGGCATGGGCCATGTGGCCGACAACTTCTCGACCGGAGAATCACTCGCTGAGCTGCCCGGGATCATGGCCGCGGGCCATGTGCGCTATTCGACCACCGGGGGCGCGGGCGTGCGCAACGTGCAGCCGCTGTTTGCCGAGCTCGCCACCGGCGGCTTCGCGATCGCGCACAACGGCAACATCTCCAATGCGATGCATCTCAAACGCGAGCTGGTGCGCCAGGGGGCGATCTTCCAGTCGACCTCGGACACCGAGGTGATCATCCACCTCGTCGCTACCAGTCGCCGCTATCCGACCGTGCTCGACCGCCTGATCGAAGCGTTGCGCCAGGTCGAAGGCGCCTATTCGCTGGTCTGCATGACGCCCCGGGGCATGATCGCGTGCCGCGATCCGCTGGGCATTCGCCCGCTGGTGATGGGGCAGCTCGGTGACGCGACGGTGTTCGCCAGTGAGACAGTCGCGCTCGACGTGATCGGCGCCGAATTCGTCCGCCAGGTCGAGCCGGGCGAGCTGATCGAAGTCGATTTTGACGGCAAGATCACCAGCACCCGGCCGTTCGGGCCGGTTTCCGCGCGGCCGTGCATCTTCGAGCACGTCTATTTCAGTCGCCCGGATTCGGTGTTCGACGGCCGCTCGGTCTACGCCTCACGCAAGGCGATCGGGACCCAGCTCGCGCTGGAAGCGCCATGCGACGCCGATATCGTCGTGCCGGTGCCCGACAGCGGAGTGCCCGCGGCGATCGGTTTCGCCGAGCAGAGCGGCATCCCGTTCGAGCTAGGCATCATTCGCTCGCACTACGTCGGCCGTACGTTCATCCAGCCATCGGACAGCGCACGGCACGCCAGTGTGCGGCGCAAGCACAACGCCAATCGCAAGATCGTCGAAGGCCGCCGGATCGTGCTGATCGACGATTCGATCGTGCGCGGCACCACCAGCATGAAGATCGTCGAGATGATGCGCGATGCCGGTGCCAGCGAGGTGCATTTCCGCGTCGCCAGCCCGCCGACCGGGCACGGCTGCTATTACGGCGTGGACACGCCGGAACGCTCGAAGCTGCTCGCCGCGCGGATGGACATCGAGGCGATGTGCGAATTCATCAAGGCCGATAGCCTGGCGTTCGTGTCGATCGACGGGCTCTACCGCGCGGTCGGGCTCGAAGGGCGCAACGCAGCACGTCCGCAGTATTGCGACGCCTGCTTCACCGGTGATTATCCGACCAGCCTGACCGACCTCGCCCACCGCGATGAAGACGGCAAGCAGCTCTCGTTCCCGGTCAACAGGGTCGCCTGATGGTTGAGGCAGCCGGGAGCCAGCCTTTCGCCGGGCAGATCGCGCTCGTCACCGGGGCGAGCAAGGGTATCGGCGCGGCCACCGCGCTTGCGCTCGGCAAGGCCGGGGCGCACGTCGTCCTTACCGCACGCACTGCGAGCGAGCTCGAAGCGATCGAGGAAGCTATCCACAACGCGGGCGGCAACGCGACGATCGCCCCGATGGATCTCGGAGAGCCCGACGCGATCGCCCGGCTCGCCGCGGCGATGGCCGACCGCTGGGAGCGGCTCGACCTGCTGGTTCTCTCGGCCGCCTACCTTCCGTTGCCCGGGCCGGTCCCACAGTTCGATCCGAAAGACTTCAACCGGGCGATCACCACTAATGTGCTCGCCACGCAGGCGCTGATCGCGGCGTTCGATCCGCTTCTCAGGGGCAGTGCGGACGCGCGCGTGATCGGGTTCACCAGCGGGGTCGTCGCTCATCCGTTTCCTTATTGGGGCGGTTACGGCGCGACCAAGGCGGCATCGGACTTTCTCCTCGAATGCTACTGGCGCGAGGTGGAGAAGGTATCCAGCATTCGCGTTGCGATCGTCGATCCCGGCGCCGTCCGCACGCAGATGCGCGCGAAGGCGTTTCCGGGCGAAGATCCAATGACGGTCAAGGCGCCAGAGGTGGTCGCGGAACGCATCGTGGCGCTATTGCAGCAAGGTTTCGCCAGCGGCCATCGCGAAGTGATCGCCAGCGATTAACCAATCTCGGCAGGATCCCCGAAACCATTCCGGGCGATACTTGCACCGCACGCCTACAGTTGGGCGGCGGGAATATCGGGATCTAAAAGCGATGATGCTCGACCAGGCTCCGACGCGTTACGCGATCGCGGCGCAGGAAGACCGCAGCGCGCCGCGCACCAAATTGACTATCCCGGCGCAGCTGCGCCAATCCGGCGGCCGCGGGTTCCAGACCGTGGTTCACGACCTGTCGCTGTCCGGCTTCTCGGCGACGGCGGTCAACCGCATGCATCCCGGCGCGGTGTGCTGGGTGACGCTGCCCGGGCTCGAAGCGCTGCAGGCGCAAGTGGTGTGGTGGGAGGACCAGCTGTGCGGCTGCGCCTTTACCGAGCTGCTCAGCCCGATCGTCCACGACAACGTCCTGGCCCGTTATCGCGGCGACGGCGTCTACAAGCGCAGCTAGGCGTCCTTCACCAGCGTGACCTGAGACACGGTGATTCCGCCGCCGCGGAAGCCGCCTTCGCAATACATCAGGTAGAACCGCCACAGGTTGCAGAAATGCTCGTCGAAATCGGCCGGCAGGCGGTTCTCGAGGATCGCCTGCTCGAAGCTCTCACGCCAGGTCTTGAGCGTTTCGGCATAGTCGAGGCCGAAATCCTCCTGATCCTGCCATGACAGCCCGCGCGATTCGGCGAGCTGACGGAACTCGCCCGGTTTGATCAGCAGACCGCCCGGAAACACATAGGCCTGGATGAAATCGGCGTTGCGGGCGTAACCTTCGAACAGCGTGTCCTTCATCGCGATGTACTGGATCGCGGCGCGCCCGCCGGGCCTGAGGTTGCGAGCGACGCTGTCGATGAACGCCGGCCAGTATTCGCGCCCCACCGCCTCAACCATCTCGACCGAGACGATCGCATCGAAATGCCCGCGCACGTCACGGTAGTCCTGCTTGCGAAACTCGACCCCCGGATGGCGCTCGCTCGCCCACGCGAGCTGCTCGTCAGACAGGGAAATGCCGGTCACCTTGCTGCCACGCGCCGCGAAATAGGCGCTCAGCGCGCCCCACCCGCAGCCGATCTCGAGCAAGGTATCGGGCTTCCCCAGCCGTTCGGCGAGCCGTGCCCACTTGCGCTTCTGCGCCGCCTCGATCCCGTCGTCCGCCCAGTGATAGGCGCTCGAATAGCTCATAGTCGGGTCAAGCCAGGCGCCGTAGAAGTCGTTGCCCAGATCGTAGTGCGCGTGGATGTTGCGCTCAGCCTGTTCGCGCGAGTTGGCGTTGAGCTTGTGGAGCCAGCGCGAAGCCATCCGCCACGGCCCCTTCGAGCGACCGATTTCGCCGAGCGGCTCGCCGTTGGCCGAAAACACCGCGAACAGCGACACCGGGTCCGGGCTGGTCCACTCGCCGTCTTCCCACGACTGGAACAGGCCGACCGTGCCCGAAGTGCCGAAGCGCAGCAGCATGCGCCAGTCCGCGATGGCAATCTCACCCGCCAGGCCCGGCGCACGGCCACCGAGCAGGCGAGTCGTTCCATCGGGCAGATGCGTGGTGATCGAGCCGGCCTCGAGCCCGCGGTCGATACGGTCGAGCAGTTTGTGGAAGCCGGGCGCAAACAGCCGTGCGAGCAGCGTCGGCCCCTTGCCAAAACGCCGCCCGCCGGAAAGGAGCGCTAGCCCCCTGGTGGTCCCTTCCGCGGTCATTTAGGGGCTTATGACGCCTGCGTGGCGGCCTCGCAACCCGGTGCGCGGGTGGGCAAGGTCACCGATTGGCCGAGGCGCCCCCGAGCCGGGCTCGTCGCGAAGCGTGCATCCTGGTATTCGATGCGTATCTGGCATCTCCCGCGCGTGATCCAGGCCATGGGCAGGATCGACCAACGGCCGAACCGCACCAGCGCAGGCGTTGCCCCCAACATCTCGCGGGCCAGCGGGTCCGCCATTCCATCGAACATCGGCGCGCGAAAGGTGGTTAGCCGCGTCGGCGAGCGGAGCGGATCGTACATTCCGCTGCCGATGTTGTGGCCCTCCCGCCAGATCACATCGCGCTTCCAGAACAGCACCGGCGGCGGCGATACCACAACCACCTCGGGGTTGGCATGCGGCGGGCCTTCGACCGGCGTTCGCCGGGCGTAAGCGCTGAGCACACCGTTCGCGGAGATGTAGACGATCAGGGTCGCCACCGCGGCAGCCGCCGGCTTGCGCCAGTCCCCGCCCTTTTTCTCACGACGACGCGAGAGCCAGATGGCGAGCGCCATGCCGCTCCAGACCCACACGTCGATGATGAACAGCGAATCGTTGTGGAACCACAGGTTGCTGAACGGCGCGAACAGCTGGACCGCGTAGCTCGTCTGCCAATCGAGCAGCGGGTGCGTCAGGCAGCCGAGATAGGCGAGCGCGAGCAGCCAGCCGAAGCGCATCTCGAGGCCGCTCTTGAAGGCCACCCCGCGCTCGACCTGCCAGCGGTCGAGCAGCCACAACAAGGCCGCGAGCCCGAGCGGCAGGACCAGAAAGCCGCCGAGCAGGCTATGAGTGAAGCCGCGGTGCGTCGCGAGCGATGCCCATGGCACCCACCAGAAGAACACGTCGATATCGGGCGCGTTGGCGCCAAGGATCAGCGCGGCGAGGCCCTTGCGGGTCTTCTCCTTGAGCCCAGTCTGGCCGAGCGCCCACCCGGCAAGGCTGTGCGTGAAATTGTCCATTCAGCGCGGCCCGGAATGCAGGAAAGTGACAGGTGTGACACGGTCCAGGCGAAACCTTGGCAGGGCCGCCGGGCACAGGTTTTCAGACAAACGGATTGCAAGCCCCCGGCACTTCATCGCGCATCGGATGCCACGCCCGTGCCGAGTAGGAAAGCCCCTAGACGGGGTCGGGCGCCGTGCCGCTGACAGTCCAGGTTTGGCCCTTCGCCAAAAGCGCGGCGAGATCGGGTTGCTTGCCTTCGGTCGAACGGGCGCGCTCACTGGCGACGCCGCTTTCGAAAGTCGGCCGCGGGTCATCGTAGAGCACGCCCAGTGCCATCGGGAACGGGCCGAACGGCAGCTCGACCAGCATGTGCGCGATCGAGCGGTTCTTCACGTTATGGACGATCACGCCGGCGGCTTCCCAGTCACCATCGACTACGTCGACCATCTTCAGTTCGAGCAGGTCGCGGTCGAGCGCGATGCCCTTGGCCCCGCCCCCGAACAGCATCGGCTGTCCGTCCTCAAGCCACAGCTGACGGTCCTCGGCGCCCTTGGGGGCGGCGAAGCCATCGAACACGTCCTTGTTGTAGACGATGCAATTCTGGAAGATCTCGATGAACGCCGCGCCCTGGTGGGCGTAGGCGGCCTTGAGCACATCGGGCAGGTTCTTCGAAACGTCGAATCCCCGCGCCACGAACCGCGCCCCTGCCCCCAGGGCAAACGCACAGGGGTTTGCCGGCCGGTCGACCGAGCCGAGCGGCGTTGACGGAGAGCGCGTGCCGACGCGGCTGGTCGGCGAGTACTGGCCCTTGGTGAGGCCGTAGATCTCGTTGTTGAACAGCATGATCTGCAGGTTCACGTTCCGCCGCAGCACATGCATCAGGTGGTTGCCACCGATCGACAGCCCATCGCCGTCACCGGTGATCAGCCACACGTCGAGCTCCGGATTGGCGAGCTTGATCCCGGTCGCGAACGCCGGCGCGCGGCCGTGGATCGTGTGGAAGCCGTAGCTCTCGACATAATAGGGGAAGCGGCTCGAGCAGCCGATGCCGCTGACGAACACGGTGTTCGCCGGATCGGCATGGAGCTGTGGCAGGGTGCGCTGCACCGCCTTGAGGATCGCGTAGTCGCCACAACCCGGGCACCAGCGGACCTCCTGGTCGGTCTCCCAGTCCTTCAGCGTGGTCTCGATGGGAGTCATGTCGTTCATGGGTTCACCGCCTGCTTGCTCGGCAGTTGCTGATCGTTTGGCGGCACTTCGCCACCCTCGTTGTTCGGAATGCCGTCGAAGTAGGCGAGGATCGCTGCTTCCAGCTCGGCGATCTGGAACGGCTGGCCGCTGGTCTTGGTGAGGCTGTCGGAATCGATCAGGAACTGGTCCCGCAGCACGGTCTTGAACTGTCCGGTATTCATCTCCGGCACCAGCACACGGTCGAAGCCCTTGAGCAGCTCGCCAAGGTTCTTCGGCAGCGGCCATACGTGGCGAACATGAATGTGGCTCACCGAATGGCCATGCTCGCGCGCGTTGTGCACCGCGCGGCGGATGGGGCCGTAGGTCGATCCCCAGCCCACCACCGCGAGGCGACCGGTGGCATCGCCGAGCGCGACATCCTGATCGGGTATCGCGATGCCATCGATCTTCGCCTTGCGCGCATCGGTCATCGCCTGGTGGTTCGATGGCGAATAGTCGATGTGGCCGGTATCGGCCGCCTTCTCGATCCCGCCGATGCGATGCATCAAGCCGGGTGTACCGGGCTTGATCCACGGCCGCTTGCCGTTCGCATCCCGCTTATAAGGCAGCAGCGTGTCTCGGGCATTCTTCTCATTGAGGAATGTCACAGGAAATCGCTCGTAGTCTTTGGGATCGGGTACTTTCCACGGCTCCGCGGCATTCGCGATATAGCCATCGGTCAGCAGCATCACCGGGGTCATGTACTGCGTAGCGATCCGGCACGCCTCGATCGCGCAGTCGAACGCATCGGCAGGGCTGCACGCGGCGATCACCGGCATCGGTGCATCGCCGTTGCGGCCGTAAACCGCCTGGTAGAGATCGCTCTGCTCGGTCTTGGTCGGAAGGCCGGTCGACGGCCCACCGCGTTGCGAATTGACGATCACCAGCGGCAGCTCGGTCATGATCGCGAGGCCCATCGCCTCGCCCTTGAGCGCGATGCCCGGCCCCGACGACGAGGTCACGCCGAGCTGGCCAGCGTAAGACGCGCCGATCGCGGCGCAGATAGCGGCAATCTCGTCTTCCGCCTGAAAGGTGGTGACGCCGAATTCCTTCAGCCGCGCGAGGTGATGCAGGATCGCACTTGCCGGGGTGATCGGATAGCCGCCGAAGAACATCGGCAGATCGGCGAGCTGCGCGCCCGCCACGAGGCCCAGGCTGATCGATTCAGCGCCGGTGATCGTGCGGTAGAGCCCCGGCGTCGATGCAACCGGCGCCAGGTATTGCTTCTTGAGCGGGCCGGAAATCTCCGCCGTCTCGCCGTATGCGTGGCCGGCATTGAGCGCGGCGATGTTGGCTTCGGCCAGCTCCGGGTTCTTGGAGAACTTGCCGTGCAGCCAGTCGACGATCGGCTGCCGGTCACGGTCGAACATCCACAGCGCAAGGCCGAGCGTCCACATGTTCTTGCAACGCAGCGCTTCCTTGTTGCCGAGGCCGAACGGCTTCACGGCTTCGAGGGTCAACGCGGAGATATCGAACGCCAGCACATCCCACTTGGCCAGGCTGCCGTCCTCGATCGGGTTGGTCTCGTACTTGGCCTTTTCGAGGTTGCGCTTCGAAAATTCGCCGGTGTCGGCGATGATCAGGCCGCTCGGCTTCAGGGCCGAGAGGTTCACCTTGAGCGCCGCCGGGTTCATCGCCACCAGAACGTCAGGCGCATCGCCCGCGGTGTTGATCTCACGGCTGCCGAAGTTGATCTGGAATGCAGAGACGCCGAACAGCGTGCCCTGCGGCGCGCGGATCTCGGCGGGAAAATCGGGGAACGTGGCCAGGTCGTTGCCGGCAAGCGCGGTCGAAAGAGTAAACTGACCGCCGGTCAGCTGCATCCCGTCGCCGCTGTCGCCCGCGAAGCGAACGACCACGGCATCTGGCGCCGCGTCTGGTGTTTCGATTTGGGGGCGTTCGGCCGCCTGCGTTGCCATCCTGCGTCCTTCACGCGTCGTTAGGCGCGCATTTTTATCTGTGGGGTGCCGGCGAAGTAGGTTCCGCCCCTGGCGCCCGCAATCAAGATTTTCTCCTCCACGCAATAAATGGCAAGTGGCGTTCGCGCTATCGCCGAGGTTAGAGGTATGCCCCGTTTTGAGCCGGAGAATCCAATGCCTGACCGCGATCCGTTGCAATACCGCCCATGCGTGGGCGTGATGCTCGCCAATGCCGAGGGCCGCGTGTTCGTCGGCAAGCGGATCGACAACAAGGAGGGGGACTGGTGGCAGATGCCCCAAGGCGGCGTCGACGAAGGCGAGAACCCGGACGACGCCGTACTGCGCGAGTTGGCCGAGGAGACCGGCGCGAAGCCCGAGCACGTCGAGGTGGTGGCCAGGCTCGATGAGGAGCTGTTCTACGACTTGCCGCCCGAGCTTCAGGGGAAGCTATGGCGCGGCAAATACCGCGGCCAGCGCCAGAGCTGGTACCTTGCGCGCTTTACCGGAAGCGATGCCGACATCGATCTCGACGGTCATCACGACCCTGAATTCAGCGAGTGGAGATGGGTCGCCCCCGAGCTGCTGCCTGATCTGATCGTGCCATTCAAACGGCGGGTCTATCAGGCGGTCGTCGACGGATTTAGAGAGAAACTCTGACCCGCTTCGCCATTACGAGCGGCGACTTCGCCCCCTCGCAATAACGCGGGCTGGTCAGTTCTGCGTTACCACCGGCGCCGGCGTAACCGCTTCGGCGGTAAGCACCGGCTTCTGCGGACCGCGTGCGATCGCCGCGGCGAGCGCCTTGGTCTCGCGGCAGTTGGCTCCGCACATCGTCTCAAGCTTCGAAAGGTTGCGCTTGGCCTTTTCCGTCGCGCCTTTCTCGACCAGTGCCGCGCCCTCGCCCGAGATCGCAGCGAGGTTTTCGGGCTCGCGCTCGAGTGCCTCGCGGTAAAAGTGGATCGCCTTGCCGTGCAGCCCCTCGCGGCGTGCGGCTTCTGCGAGATCGAGGTAGATCCGTGTGTGCGCCGGATCGACCGCCAGCGCCGCCTCGAACGCGTCGATCGCCGCCTGCACGTCGCCCGCGGCCAGTTTCGCCTCGCCCTGCTTCTCCAGCATCACCGCCCGCGGGTCGGCCTGGCGCTCAGCGCTCATGCCGATGCTCGCGGTGAGCGCGACGGTGAGCGAGAGAGCCAGGGCGGCGGGGAAATGACGCATTGCGAACTCCTTGAGCGCGGGCGCGGAAAGGCGGGCTTTACCGGCCATTTCCCGCGTGATTAGCATGGCAATTCTGCACGGGCGATGAAAAACCCGTCGGTTCCGTCGTGCTCGGGCGTGAGCCGGATGCCCTCTCCCCGCGCTCGGCCAACAGGCAATTCGGGCGGTGCGGCGCGCCATTGCGGATGGGTTTGGAGGAAGCGGGCGAAGCGCTGCGGGCCTTCCTCATCGAGCAGGGAGCAGGTGACGAACACCAGCCGCCCGCCGGGCTTGACCAGTGTTGCCGCGAGATCGAGCAACCGGTCCTGCAGCGCGGTCACCACCGCGAGCCGCGCCTCGGTCAACCGCCAGCGGTTCTCCGGGTTGCGCCGCCAGGTCCCGGTGCCCGAGCAAGGCGCGTCGATCAGCACGGCGTCGGCCTGCCCCGCGAGATCGGCGAGCGCGGCGGCCTCCTCGCCCGGATTGAGCAAGCGCGCCTCGACGATCGCCGCCCCCGCCCGCTCCGCGCGGGGTTCGAGCTGCGACAACCGCCCCCGATCTGTGTCCGACGCGATCAGGCGGCCCCGGTTGTTCATCGCCGCCGCCAGCGCGAGCGTCTTGCCGCCGGCCCCCGCGCAAAGGTCGATCACCACCTCGCCCGGCCGGGCGCCGACTGCCTCGCAGGCCAGCTGGCTGCCGCCGTCCTGCACCTCGACCAGCCCGGCACGAAACGCGTGCCATTGCTCCACCGGCGTGCCGCTGGAAAACCGCAAGCCGTTTGGCGCGGCCAGTGGCTCGCCTTCCAGTGGCAGTTCAAGCCCGTCGCGCGATGCCCTGAGTGTGTTCACTCGCACGTCGAGCGGCGCGCGGGTGAGCAGCGCCAGCGCCTCCTCCCCCGCGATGTCCGATTGCGCCAACCGCGTGGCGAGCCATTCCGGCGCGACCCCGCCCTCGGCCGCCGCGTCTTCCTCGCTGACCGGCTCCGGCCCGTAAGGCGAACCGTCGAACAGCGCCTCGATCCCGCCGTCGGTCCCGGCGAGGCGCAGCATTGCCGCGCGCCCGCTCGCCGGTAGCGGGCCGCAGGCACGGATGGCGGCGTAGGCGAGTTCGCGGATCGCGCGGCGGTCCTTCGACCCGGCATAGCGGCGCAAGCGCAGCCCGTCGGCGATCACGCGGTCCGCCGGCGGTCCGTTGCCGCGCGCGGCGGCAACGACCTGGTCGAGCAGCTCGATTGCCGCCTGAACTCGTGCGGCGGGAGTCATAGCATTTGGGCCTTAGCGCGTCGGATAGTTCGGCGCCTCGCGGGTGATCGCGACGTCGTGCACGTGGCTTTCGCTGAGGCCGGCGTTGGTGATGCGGATGAACTTGCCGCGCGTGCGCAAGTCCTCGATCTTCTCCGAACCGGTGTAGCCCATCGCCGCCTTGATCCCGCCCACGAGCTGGTGGATCACGTCGCTCGCCGGGCCCTTGAACGGCACCTGCCCCTCGATCCCCTCGGGGACGAGCTTCAACGTGTCGATGATGTCCTGCTGGAAGTAGCGGTCCGCGCTTCCGCGCGCCATCGCCCCGACCGATCCCATCCCGCGATAGGCCTTGTACGAGCGCCCCTGGTAGAGGAACGTCTCGCCCGGCGCTTCCGCGGTGCCGGCGAGCAGAGAGCCGATCATCACGCTCGATGCGCCGGCCGCGAGCGCCTTGGCCGCATCGCCCGAGGTGCGCAGGCCGCCGTCGCCGATCACCGGCACGTCTTCCTTCGCCGCCGCTTCGGCAGCGTCCATGATCGCGGTCAGTTGGGGCACGCCCACGCCCGCGACGATGCGCGTGGTGCAGATGGAGCCGGGGCCGATGCCGACTTTCACCCCGTCCGCCCCGGCTCCGATCAGCGCCCGGGTGGCTTCCGCCGTGGCGACGTTGCCAGCTATCACCTGGACCGAATTCGACAGCTTCTTCACCCGCTCGACAGCACGAGCGACATCCCTGTTGTGGCCGTGGGCAGTGTCGATCACCACCACGTCGACTTCATGGTCGACCAGCGCCTCCGTGCGCTCGAAGCCCTTATCGCCCACCGTGGTCGCGGCAGCGACACGCAGGCGCCCCGCCGCGTCCTTGGTCGCGTTCGGGTGGAGCACCGCTTTCTCGATGTCCTTGACGGTGATCAGGCCGACGCAGTTGTACTTGTCGTCCACCACCAGCAACTTCTCGATGCGCCGCTGGTGGAGCAGGCGGCGCGCCTCTTCCTGGCTCACGCCTTCGCTGACGGTGGCGAGGTTCTCGCTCGTCATCAGCTCCTTGACCGGTTGCTTGGGATTATCCGCGAAGCGCACGTCGCGGTTGGTGAGGATGCCACACAGCTTGCCCTTGCTGTCGACCACCGGGATGCCGCTGATCCGGTTCGCCGCCATCAGCGCCTGCGCCGCGCCCAGCGTCGCATCAGGCTCGATGGTGATCGGGTTGACCACCATGCCGCTCTCGAAGCGCTTGACCGTGCGCACCGCGGCGCACTGCTCCGCCACCGTGAGGTTGCGGTGGAGCACGCCGATCCCGCCGAGCTGAGCCATCACGATCGCCATGTCGGCTTCGGTAACGGTGTCCATTGCCGCGGACACCACCGGAATGTTGAGGCTGATCTGGCGGGTGAGCCGCGTGCGCGTGTCTGCCTGGCTGGGCACGATCTCGCTTTCCGCCGGCACAAGCAGAACGTCGTCGAAAGTAAGGCCGGTCGGGATTTCCATGCGCGCCACTTGTCCTCATGCGGATCGATTCGTGGCGGCCCATGTAAACGCGGTTTGCCGTAACCGCTAGAGGGGGTAGCTTGCGCCGCCCGGGAGGAGGATCGGGATCATGGCGCGGATGAAGATTGCACAGCTCAAGTTCTCGAAAGTCTATCCCATGCTGGTGGCGAAGGCCGAGCGGAAGGGCCGGACCAGGGCGGAGGTCGACGAAGTCACATGCTGGCTGACCGGCTACGACGCCGCCGGCCTCGATGATCAGATCGCCCGCGAAACCGACTACGAGACGTTCTTCGCCGAAGCGCCGCGCCTCAATCCCAACGCTCCGCTCATCAAGGGGGTGGTCTGCGGCTACCGGATCGAAGACATCGCCGATCCGCTCGAGCAGAAGGTGCGCTGGCTCGACAAGCTGGTCGACGAGCTGGCCAAGGGCAAGGCGATGGAGAAGATCAAGCGCGGCTGAGCGCCGCCGGAATCACTCCGCCGTCCAGCCCCCGTCGATCGTGTAATTCGCGCCGTTGATGTTCTGCGCCTCGTCGCGGCACAGGAACACCGCCAGCGCGGCGACTTCCTCCGGCTGAACGAACTTGCGCGTGGGCTGCTTGGCCAGCAGCACTTCGTTGAGCACCTGCTCCCGGCTCATGCCCCGCGCGGCCATCGTGTCGGGAATCTGGTTCTCGACCAGCGGGGTCCACACGTAGCCGGGGCTGACACAGTTGGCGGTGACGCCGTGTTCGGCCAGTTCCAGCGCCAACACCTTGGTGAGGCCGGCGATGCCGTGCTTGGCGGCGACGTAGGCGCTCTTGAACGGGCTCGCGGCGAGCGAATGGGCGCTAGCGGTAGCGATGATCCGGCCCCAGCCCGCCGCCTTCATGTGCGGCACCGCGAGGCGCGCGGTGTGGAACGCGGACGACAGGTTGAGCGCGATGATCGCGTCCCACTTCTCCGGCGGAAATTCCTCCACCGGCGCGACGTGCTGCATACCCGCGTTGTTGATCAGGATGTCGACCGGCCCCGAGCCGGCCATCAGCGCTTCGACGCCCTCCGTCTTCGTGAGGTCTGCCGGGACGTGGCGCGCGCCCAATTCCGCACACAGCCGGGCGATTTCCTCGGCATCTCCAAAGCCGTTGAGAACCACCTCGGCGCCCTCGGCCACGAGCGCCTTTGCGATCGCCAGTCCGATGCCGGAGGTCGAGCCGGTGACCAGCGCGCGCTTGCCTTCGAGGAACTTTGTCATAGGTTCGCGTTGAACCCGAACGCGCGGCTTTTCGCAAGTGCACAATAGAGGGAGGACAGCATGCGGCTCGACAGGTTCAATCCGGCGAACATCCGCGTGCGCGGCGGCGGAGGCGGCGGGCTTGGCGGCGGTGCGCCGCTCGGATGCGGCGCGATCGTCATCGCCATCGTCGGCGCGCTCGTGTTCGGCGTTGATCCGGGCCAGATGCTCGGCACGCTCCAGCAGGTTCAGCAAGGCGCGCCAACCGAGCAGGGCCCGCAGGGTCAGAGCGCTGAAGAGCTTTGCTCGGCCAACGCTTACGCGACGGAAAGCTGCAACGCGCTCAGCTCACTCAACGCCACATGGCAGCCGATCTTCGGTCAGGCCAATGTCGCCTTCCAACAGCCTGAGCTGGTGTTCTACACCGGCGGGACCAACTCCGGCTGCGGCGCGGCATCGAGCGCGATGGGCCCGTTCTATTGCCCCGCCGACCAGGGCATCTACATCGACACCAGCTTCTATGACGAAATGGCCCGCCAGCTCGGCGCACCGGGCGATTTCGCCCGCTATTATGTGATGGCGCATGAATACGGCCATCACGTCCAGCGCCTGACCGGGACCGCCGATGCAGTGCGCCGGGAACAGCAATCGAATCCGAGCCAGGCAAACCAGCTCCAGGTGCGGATGGAGTTGCAGGCCGATTGCTACGCCGGCGTGTGGGCGGCCAAGAACCGCAACCTGATCGAGCCGGGCGACTTCGAGGAAGGCATGACCGCCGCCAGCGCGATCGGCGATGACACGTTAAGCGGCGGCCGCGCCAGCCCGGAGAGCTTCACTCACGGCACCAGCGCGCAGCGCGCGGAGTGGCTCCGCCGCGGCCTCACCAGCGGCAACGAGGACCAGTGCGACACGTTTGCCGATCTCACGCGCTGACTCAAAGAGGGCGACGAACTTACGTTCGCCGCCCTCCCAAGGGACCGGAACCGCTTCCGGCCGTGAGGCTCGTCCAAGCCTGAATTAGCTGTCGCGCTCGATGCGCTGGATCTCGCTGTCGAGCTCGTTGAGCACTTCGTCGCGCACGTCCGGGTCCATCTGGCGGTTGCGGGCGATCGTCTCGCGCGCGCTGCGTAGCCCGCCGAGCGCCTGGCGCGTCGCCACCCGTTCGCAGATGACGATCCGCTGGCGGCCATCGGTCGTGACTTCATGACGCGTCACCGTCGTCGGGTTGCCATCACAGCTTTCGACCACCTCGGGGGCATTGCGTTGCGCCTGCGCGGCCAGGGCTTCCGCCTGCCTGGCGTAGCGTGCGCCGTATTCTTCGCTCCACCGGCTCATCTGCTGGCCCCATGCCTCCATCTTCCGTGCGTACTCGGAGTCGTCCGAGGCGCTCCATCCGCGGAACTGGACGTGCTGGGCCGGGGGCGCCGGCGGGGCCGGTGGCACGGGCGCAACGGGGGCGACAGGAGGCGCCGGGGGGGCCGGAGGAGCCGGCGGCACAGGCAGGTCGTCAAGCCGGGCGAGGTTCTTGAACGCGCGGTCGACGCGATCCTGCGCCTCGGCATCGCTCACCGGATGGTCGGTCTTGAGCACCACCGTGCGCCCGTCGCGCGTGAGCGTGCGGGTGTGCAGGTCCGGATCGTTCGGGTCCGCGCCGCCATCGACATCGACGATTACCATGCGATGCTGGCTTACGGTCTTCGTCGGGTGCGTCGCTTCGGGCTGTTCGCTCGCGGCGTAAGTCACCGTGGCAGTGAACGGCAACGCAAGCGCGCCGGCCATCAGCAGGCCACGGCCCAGCAGGCGGCGGCGGTGCGAGATGTCGTCCATCGTCAGGCTCCGCAGGCGGTGGATGATGCTTTTTTCGCCGAGCATGGGGCAGGCCATCGGCGCGGCCAGCGCGAGCCGCGGCCCGGCGGCGAAGCTGGCGATCACCTGCGCATAGCGCGCACGCTCCGCGCGGCCCTGCGCTGCTATCACCCGCGCGTCGCAGGCCGCTTCCTGGTCGCGCCGCATCGCCAGCCAGGCGAGCCAAGCGAGCGGATTGAACCAATGCAGCGCCAGGATCGGTTGGGCGAGGATATTGGCCGTGAGATCACGCCCGCGATGGTGCGCGAGCTCGTGAGCGATGGCGAGATCGCGCGCCGCCCTGTCCTCGATCGCCATGAAGAACATCGGCAGCGCCACCACCTTGTCGATAACGCCGAACGCGACAGGCGCGGATACGGCAGGAGTCTCAACGAGGCGGATCCTGCCCGCTTCGCCGACCGGGCGCGCCTCGGCCAGCAAGTCGCGCCGCATCGACCGGTAGCTGATCCAGCGCCACGCGATGAAGGCCAGCGCACCGCCGAGCCACACGGCAAGCACCAGCTCGAGCCACGGGAGACTGGGACTGGCGCTCGAAGCGATGGCGGCCGTCGTTGTGCCAGGCACGGTTGCGGGCATGACGATAGTCGTCGCGGCAGCCGTCGCCGGCACGGCGGCAACTGGCGCTTCCGGCGTCCCCGCGAAGCTCGCGGGCAGCCAGATCGGCGGCATCGCGAAGCGCAGCAACGGCAGCAACCACAGCGCATAGGCGCACTGTGCACCGAACGCGCGGGCTACGGGTTTGCGCAGCACCAGCACCAGCGCGATCAGCGCCCCGGTGGCGAGCAGCGTATCGAGCAGAAAGGAGATCATTTGCGCATCTCCTTCAGCAGGGCTTCGATTTCGGCGAGATCTTCCTCGCTCAACGCCTCGGCCTCGACCAGATGGCTGACCAGCGGCGCCACGCGGCCGCCGAACAGGCGATCGACCAGGCGCTTGCTCTCGGTTTCAACGTAGTCCGAGCGTTCGAGCAGCGGCGAATAGAGGAACCGGCGCCCGTCAGGCTCGGTGGCGACCGCGTTCTTGGAGACGAGCCGCGAGAGCAGCGTCTTGACCGTGGCGAGGCTCCAGTCGCGCTTCTCGCACACGCTCTCGCACACCTGGGTGGCGGTCAGCGGGCTCCGGCGCCACAGCGCCTCCATCACCGCGTGTTCCGCGTCGCTGATGCCGGGGTTGTTTTCGTTCGAACCTTGATCCGACTCGGTCATGCCGCCCTCCCGTTGCGACTTCACGATGTCCTATCGATTACGGTTGTAAACATGAAGCGCAGATGAATGACGATTGCACGCCCCGGCGGCGCGTTTAAGTGAGGCACACGATGGAAAACTTCAGTCCCCGTTCGCTCGGCGGTTGCCGCAACATCGCGGATTTCCGCGCGCTCGCGCGCCGCAAGCTCCCGTTCCCGGTGTTCCACTACATCGACGGCGCGGCCGACGATGAAAAGACCAAGGCCCGCAACACCGCCGCGTTCGACGATGTCGACCTGGTGCCGAAGGTGCTGGCGGGCGTGAACGAGATCGACACCTCGGCGACGATCCTCGGCAAGAAGACCCGCCTGCCGCTGATGCTCTCGCCTACGGCATTGCAGCGCCTGTTCCACTGGCAGGGCGAGCGTGCCGTAGCCGCGGCGGCCGAGAAGTTCGGCCTGTGGTTCGGTATCTCCAGCCTCGCCAGCGTGAGCATCGAGGAGATCGGCGCGCGCTATTCCTGCCCGAAGATCCTGCAATATTACTACCACAAGGACAAAGGCCTGAATGCCGCGCTGATCGAGCGGGCGCGGGCGGCGAAGTTCGATGCCATCGCGCTGACGGTCGACACGATCGTTTCAGGCAATCGCGAGCGCTGCATGGCGACCGGCTTCACCACCCCGCCCCGGATCACGCCAGCGAGCTTCCTCTCCTATGCGACCAAGCCGCGCTGGGCGCTCGACTACATGTTCCGCGAGAAGTTCGAGCTGCCGAACCTCTCCACCCACGTCGCCGAAGGCTCCAACTTCGCGATGTCGATCGCCGACTACTTCAACAAGATGCTGGACCCGTCGATGGACTGGAATGCCGCCGAGAAGCTGCGGGACGACTGGGGCGGCAAGTTCGTGCTCAAGGGCGTGATGGCGGTCGAGGATGCGAAGCGCGCGGCTTCGATCGGCGTCGATGCAATCATGATCTCCAACCACGGCGGCCGGCAGCTCGACGGCAGCCGCGCGCCGTTCGACCAGCTTGCCGAGATCGTCGATGCAGTCGGCGACAAGATGGAGGTGATCCTCGACGGTGGCGTGCGCCGGGGCACGCATGTGCTCAAGGCGCTGAGCCTGGGCGCCAGCGCGGTCAGTGGCGGACGGCTCTATCTTTACGCGCTCGCCGCGGCGGGCCAGGCAGGCGTGGAGCGGGCGCTGGAACTGCTCGAGGGTGAGATCGTGCGCGACATGAAGCTGATGGGCGTCAAGAGCGTGGCCGAGTTGGGACGTGACAATCTGCGCTGGCGCTAGCGACCGGCGATCCCGACCAGCACCGCCGCGCCGAGCACTACCAGGAAGCCGTTGAACAGCACCAGCACCCGGGCGGGCAGCGCGACCGTATCGGGGTCTGGCCGCAGCCGATTGCCGGTCAGCTCCCGCCAGATGCCCGCGACGAAGCAGAATTCCGAAAACACGATCAGCACGATCGAGGCGGTTAGCACCAGCCATCCCGCAACCAGGCCTTCGAGCAGCGCCTGCGCACCAACGCCCGTGGCAAGCGCGGCCAGCCCGGTACGCATCCACGCGGCGTAAGTCCGTTCGGATGCGAGCAGAGTGCGGTCGGCGGCGAGCTTGGTTCGGCGGTCCGCACTCGATTCCTGCACCACCGCGCTGCCGACCAGCGTCTTGGCACTGTCTGCCAGCTTCTCCTGCGCCTTGGCGGCGCGTCGATCGGTCTTCGCTTCCATGCCCGGGCAACGCCCGAGGCATGAGCCGGTGCCCAGCTATCGACGCTGGCGCGGCGGCGTTCTACAGTCCCGCCGAAGACCCCCCGAGGAGGATTCCATGAAAGCCGCCGCCACTCTCACCGCGCTTGCCCTGATCTTCACCGCCATGCCCGCGGCTGCCCAGGAGCCGGCGCCCGCGATCACCGCAGCGGTTGCAGACGATGCACGCCCCGCCGTCGATCGCGAGCGTGACGTGCACCGCAAACCGGCCGAAATCGTCGCGTTCGCGGGTGTGAAACCGGGCGATATCGTGGCCGAGATGCTGCCCGGCGGCGGTTACTATACGCGCATCCTGTCCAAGGCCGTCGGCCCGACCGGCAAGGTCTATGCGCTGGTCCCCGCGGCCTTTGCCAGCCGTCCGGGCGGGCTCGACGCGATCAACGCCATCGCCGCGCAATATGGCAACGTCGAGGTGGTGACGACCGACCTGACCAAGTTCACCCTGCCCGAGCCGGCCGACGTGGTGTGGACGACCGAGAACTACCATGACTTCCACAACGGCCCGACCGCCAACGTCGCGGGCGTCAACAGCTCGGCATTCGCGGTGCTCAAGCCCGGCGGGCTCTATTTCATCGAGGATCACGCGGCGAAAGACGGCACCGGCATAACCGCGACTTCGACGCTCCACCGCATCGATCCCGCTGCCGCGATATCCGAGGCGACCACTGCTGGGTTCACCCTCGACGGACAATCGAACGCGCTCGCCAATCCCGCCGATCCAAAGGACGTCGGCGTGCGTGACCCCGCAGTTAAGGGCGAGACCGAAAAGTTCGCGCTGCGGTTCAAGAAGCCGGGGTGAGGTTGCTCGTTCAGACCCCATGAGATCGTCGGAAGCTAATCGATCGCCCTCGCGCGGCGCTCCATCGCCGCGCGGAGCTGGCTTATTTTAAGATGCCTCTCTGACTGATCACATTCGGTCAGGTTGAGCGGAGGTGCCCACTCTCGAATTAGCGGTTTTTCGAGTGTTCCCGCCTCGAGTGTCAGCGCTACGGACAATAGAAGGTGCGCATGCATCCATCGATCCAACGCAATTTTCGAGGCCGGTTCCAAGCCCCAGGTCTTGAAAGAATTGTCTGCGCGATTTCGGAATGCCCGAACGTTCAAGCCCAGCTCTTTTTCGAGCAACGCTGCTAAACTCTTTCGAGGCGAATGATTGCGAGTGCCGCCCTTGAAATGACAGCGGCGGACAAGGCCGCCCGCACCGTCGGCCTTGCCGATATAAACCGGCCGTTCGAAGGCCACTTCCAAGCCTGGGAGCACGCTGCCCGATTTCAGGTAAAGCGCATAGAGACCGGGAGAACGATCGAGGAAATGAAGAGAGCGGGCCTTACGGCTACCTGCCTCGAACAGTTCCTTCACATCCGCCTCAGTACACCCGCTTCTTCGGCTCGATGTACGCCATATCATCGGTGAGCGTGTATTCGTGCACCGGCCGGTAATCGATCTTCACGTTGCCGCCCTGGCCGCCCCAGCCTTCGAACCACACGGCGGTGTGCTTCATCCAGTTCTTGTCGTCGCGCTCGGGGAAGTCCTCATGCGCGTGGGCGCCGCGGCTTTCCTTGCGGTTTTGCGCGGAGTGCAAGGTCACGGTCGCCTGGGCGATCAGGTTGTCGAGCTCGAGAGTCTCGACCAGATCGGTGTTCCAGATCAGCGAACGGTCTGACACGCGGATATCCTGCATCGACTGGTAGATGTCCGAGAGCATCGCCTTGCCCTCCTGCATCAGCTTGTCGGTGCGGAAGACTGCGGCGTGCTGGCTCATGCAGCGCTGCATGTTGGTGCGGATCGCCGCGGTGGGCGAGCCGCCGTCCGCGTAGCGGAACTTGTCCAATCGCCCGAGTGCCAAGTCGGCGCTGTCCTTGGGCAGCGGTTCCTGCGCCGCGCCGGGCTTCAGCAGCTCGCGCACCCGATGCCCGGTGGCGCGGCCAAACACCACGAGATCGATCAGCGAGTTCGAGCCGAGGCGATTGGCCCCGTGGACCGAGACGCACGCCGCCTCGCCCACCGCGAACAGGCCCGGCACCACCGTTTCCGGGTTGCCGTCGGCGCCGATCGTGACGACTTCGCCGTGATAGTTCGTCGGGATGCCACCCATGTTGTAATGCACTGTCGGCACCACCGGCAGCGGCGCACGCGCCAGATCGACGCCCGCGAAGATCTTGCCGCTCTCGGTGATCCCCGGCAGCCGCTCGGCCAGTACCTTGGGATCGATATGATCGAGGTGCAGCCAGATATGGTCCTTGTGCTCGCCGACCCCGCGGCCGTCGCGGATCTCCAGCGCCATCGAGCGGCTGACGACGTCGCGGCTGGCGAGATCCTTCGCGCTCGGCGCGTAACGCTCCATGAAGCGCTCGCCTTCGGAATTGGTCAGGTAGCCGCCCTCGCCGCGCGCGCCTTCGGTGATCAGCACGCCCGCGCCGTAGATGCCGGTCGGGTGGAACTGGACGAACTCCATGTCCTGCAGCGCCAGTCCTGCGCGCAGCACCCTGCCGTTGCCGT
>CAYNXB010000006.1:0-2830 GCA_964401045.1 uncultured Sphingomonadaceae bacterium
CTTCATGTGGGGCTTCATCACCGTCATCAACAACACGCTGCTGCCGCATCTGCGAAGCGTGTTCGACCTCAATTATCTCCAGACCACGCTTATCGAGAGCGTGTGGTTCATTGCCTATTTCGTTGCTTCGATTCCCTCGGCGTGGCTGATCGAGCGGATCGGATATCAGAGAGCGCTGGTGACGGGGCTTCTGATCATGGCGGCGGGATCGCTCGGCATGATGCTGGCGGCGAGCATCCCTTCCTACGGGGTAACACTGGTGATGCTGTTCGTGATCGCCAGCGGGATCACCCTGCTACAGGTCGCAGCCAATCCCTATGTCGCGGTGGTCGGCAAGCCCGAGACCGCATCCTCGCGGCTTAACCTCGTGCAGGCGATGAATTCGGCCGGCACCATGCTCGCCCCCCTGTTCGGCGCCTATCTCATCCTCGGCCGTTCCAAAAGCGGCACGGCCGAAGCTGGCGCGGTGCTGACCCAGGCCGAACGACTGGCGGACGCGCAATCGGTGATCCTGCCCTATGGCCTCGTCGCCATCGTGCTGGTGGTGCTGGCAGTAGTCATCGCCCGGTTCCCGCTTCCGGCTATGGGCTCGTCGACTTCGCGCGTGACGAAGGAGGAGCGCCGCAAGCATTCGTTGTGGAAGCACCGCAACCTGGTGTTCGGCGTGCCGGCGATTTTCATCTACCTTATCGCCGAGATCGGCGTCTCCAACCTGTTCGTCAACTTCGTCAGCCAGCCGGAAATTGCCAACCTCACGCACGAGCAGGCCGGGAATTACCTGACCCTGCTGTGGGGCGGGATGATGGTCGGCCGATTCCTCGGCTCGGCAATCATGCAGCGCGTCCGGGCCGAAACCGTGCTCGCTACCTTCGCGATCGGTGCCTTCGCCGTGATGATCCTGGCAGTGGTCACGTCTGGGCCAGTGGCGATGTGGTCCCTGATCCTCGTCGGATTCTTCCACTCGATCATGTTCCCCACCATCTTCACGCTCGCGATCAAAGGGCTCGGCCCCTTGACCGAGGAGGGGTCCGGGCTGCTGATCATGGCCATTGCCGGCGGTGCGCTGGTCGTGGTCCAGGGCTGGCTGGCGGACCTTTACGGACTACAGCTCTCATTCCTCCTGACGGCTACCTGCGAGCTCTACGTGCTGTTCTACGCGCTGTGGGGGGCCAAGCCGACTCATGCGCTGCCACCGCAGCAGGCCGAGCCGGTCGTTTCCGCCGAAGAAAGCGCGGCGCACTAAGGGCGATGGCAGGGCGGAACGATGCGATCACCCGCCGGGGGCTGCTCGCGGGTTCGGCGGGCGCCGCCGCGGCGGCGGGCATGCCCGGCCTGGGCGCCCTGCTGACAGTCCCTGCCGGCGCGCAGGCGACGGCGAGCGGAGCACCGCTCACCCCCGCGCAGGCAGAGGTCGCTCACCGCCTGTGGTACCGCAAGCCCGCCCACCAGTGGGTGGAGGCGCTGCCGATCGGCAACGGGCGGATCGGCGCGATGGTGTTCGGCGGGATCTCGAGCGAACGCCTGCAACTCAACGAGGATACTTTGTGGACCGGCGGCCCCTACCAGCCGGTCAATCCCGAGGCACGCGCCGCGCTGCCCGAAGTGCGACGGCTGGTCTTCGCGGGCCGCTACGCCGATGCCGAAGCGCTCGCGAACGCCAGGCTCATGGCCAATCCGCTGGTGCAGATGGCCTACCAGCCGTTCGCCGATCTCATGATCGACATGCCCGAAATCCCGGACTGGTGGGCAACCGGATACACGCGATCGCTCGATCTCGATGCGGCGATGGCGACGACCAGCTTCACCGTCGGCGGCGCGACCTATCGCCGCGAAGCGCTCGCCTGCCCGGTGCACCAGGTGATCGCCGTGCGACTGACTGCCGACCGGCCGGGGAGCGTGACCTGCGGTGTCGCGCTACGTTCCGTGCAGCCCGCCGCACTCGCAGTCGCGGGCGGCTCGCTTACGTTGAACGGGCGCAATCGGGCCGACCACGGGATCGACGCGGGACTGCGCTTCGCCGCCCGCGTGCGCCTCCTTCCCGAAGGCGGCATCATGGAGCCACGCGCAGGCGGCATCGGCGTCCGCGGGGCCGACGCGCTGACGATACTGGTAGCCATGGCAACCAGCTACCGGCGCTTCGACGACGTGACGGGCGATCCGGAAGCGGCCAGCCAGGCGCGGGTCGATGCGGCGGCAGATGCGGGCTTTGCGCGCATTGCCGAGGATGCCGCGCAAGAACACAGGAGGCTCTACCGCGCGGCCACGCTCGACCTCGGCGCAAGCGCCGAAGCGTCGCTGCCGACCGACGAGCGGATCGCCGCGGCCGCCTCGGTCCACGATCCCGCGCTCACCGCCCTCTATTTCCATTATGGGCGCTATCTCCTGATCGCCTCGTCGCGCCCGGGCAGCCAGCCGGCGAATCTGCAAGGGCTGTGGAACGATAGCGGCGAGCCGCCCTGGGGATCGAAGTTCACGATCAACATCAACACCGAGATGAACTACTGGCCCGCCGAACCGACCGGGCTTGCCGAATGCACCGAGCCTCTCATCGCGATGGTGCGCGACTTGGCGGTGACGGGCGCCGTCACCGCGCGCGAGATGTACGGCGCGCGGGGGTGGGTGGCGCATCACAACACCGACCTGTGGCGGGCCACCGCCCCCATCGACGGGGCGCAGTGGGGATTGTGGCCGATGGGCGGCGCGTGGCTGTGCACCCATCTGTGGGCGCGCTACGACTATGGGCGCGACGAGGCCTACCTTGCAGGCATCTACCCGCTGCTGCGCGGCGCCAGCGAGTTCTTCCTCGACGTGCTCCAGCGCGATCCGCGTA
>CAYNXB010000006.1:2930-19400 GCA_964401045.1 uncultured Sphingomonadaceae bacterium
GGCCATCGCCACGTCTCGCATCTCTACGGTCTCTTTCCCAGCCACCAGATCGACCCGGACGAGACGCCCGCACTCGCCGCCGCGGCGAAGCGCTCGCTCGAAATGCGTGGGGTGGATTCGGGCGGGTGGGGAACGGCCTGGCGCGCCAACCTGTGGGCGCGGCTGCGCGACGGCGAGCGTGCCCATCAACAGTTGGCGCTGCTCATCGGCGGGGGAAGAACCTACCCCGATCTCCTGAACGCCAATCCGTTCCAGATTGACGGAAATTTTGGCGGCACTTCCGCCGTGGTGGAGATGCTGGTGCAGAGCCGCGGCGATCTTATCCACCTGCTCCCGGCGCTCCCCTCGGCTTGGCCGACGGGCTCGGTGCGCGGGCTTCGGACGCGCGGGGCCTGCAGGATAGACCTGGCATGGCACGCGGGCGAACTGGTCTCGGCCACATTGACCGGACGGCTGGCCGGAAAGCGCCTCGTGCGGCTTGGCGGTCGCAGCGCCACCGTCACCCTCGAGCCGGGGCGGCCCATCCGACTGGACGGACCGCGGCTCGTGCCTACTTTGGTAGTGTGACGACTTTCGAGACCGAGAACCGGGCCGAGCTTCCCGGCGCTCCAGAGCCGGACTGGCCCGATCCGACCATGACCTTGTAATCGCCCGCCAGCACGGTACGCACGCCGTCCACCGTCACGGCACTCAAGTCTCGCGGTGAAAGGTCGAAGGTCACCGTTCGTTTCTCGCCCGGCTTCAGCGTTATGCGCTGGAACCCGCGCAGCGCGATATTGGGCGCGCCCGGATCGTCCGGGAAATCAAGGTAGAGCTGGACCGCCTCATCACCAGCGCGCTGGCCGGCGTTGGTGATTTGCGTGGTAACGTGGATGCCGGCCTGCGCCCCGCCGTCTGCCGGCTGCACGGACACCGGGCTATACTCGAACGTGGTGTAGCTGAGCCCATGGCCGAACGGGTACACCGGCTTGCCGGTGAAGTAGCGGTAGGTTCGCCCTTTCATGTCGTAGTCTTCGAAGGGCGGCAGGTCGTCCACGCTATGGTAGAAAGTCAACGGCAAGCGCCCCGCCGGATTGACCTTGCCGCTGAGGACATTGGCGACTGCCAGTCCACCGGATTGGCCTGGATACCATGCCTCGAGGATCGCCGCCGCGTTGTCCTTCGCCCATGCGAGATTGATCGGGCTGCCGTTCATGGCCACCACGATCAGCGGCTTGCCGGTGGTCTTCGCCTGCTCCAGAAGCTTCTGCTGGTCAGCCGGAATATCCAGACTGGTCTTGTCGCCGCCCTTGAAGCCGGGGATCTCGACCGGGGATTCCTCCGCCTCGAGGTCGGAAGTCAGGCCGACCACGGCTACAAGGACATCCGCCGTCTCCGCGGCCTTGCGCATGGCGCCTTCCGGATCGCTGGAGATGCGCTTCCAGGCAAAGCCTACGCCGGTGGTTCCGGTATGCGCCTCACCGGCGATTTCGATCGGGTAGCGTTTTCCTTTTTCCAGGTTGACGATCTTCATCGTGGGCAGGCTGCCCCACCTCGCATCCTTCAGGTCGACAAAAGGCTTGCCGTCGAAGCTCAAGGTACCGCTCTGGAAGCCGGACAAGCCGAGGCGATAGGTGCCGGTTTCGGGCGGAACGAGATAGCCGGTCCAGACCACCCGGTGGTGGTCGGAAACCTTCGCCAGGTCGAGGCTGCGTCCATCGACGCTGCTTTCGACCCTCGTCGCGACAGGCTTGTCGGAGAAACGCACGGCCTTGAGATATTCGGTCAACTCGCCCGGGGCGAACAGCTTCGGCGGCGTGCCCAGCGCGTTGTAATAGCGTGCGGTGAGCCCCGCCTTGCCGTCCTCGCTGCGCAGCGCGGACGTGGGCACCGGATCTCCGTCGGTAAATGACTGGCCGAACGGAACATAGGATACCGTCGCGCCAGGCATGGCCTGCCGCAGCCCATCCACGACAGAGATCGGCGGAGCCGAAATCGTCGATGAATAATTGCCGCGCAAGACCCGTGTCGCGTCCCCGAACGGACCGATCACGGCGACCTTCAGGCCAGCCCGTTCGAGCGGCAGAATCCCGTCGTTCTTGAGCAGGACCAGGCTCTCTTCGGCCGCTTTCAATGCCAGGGCTCCGTGCGCCGGCGTTCCGACATCGGCCGGCGAGAAGATTTGCGTGCTCAGCTTGCGCACGCCAGGCAAATCGCCATTCCGCAACCGGGCCGAGAAGAGACGCACCAGCGTGCGGTCGATATCGCCCACCGTTATCAGCCCGCGGTCGAGCGCCTCCCGGTAGCGGTCGGTGAGTCCCCCGGTGTCGGACAAAGTTGCGGTGTGGCATTCCACGTCCACGCCGGCTCGCATCGCCGCCGCCACTCCCGAGGCTGCATCGGGCGCATACTTGTGACTGTCGCTGATATCCTTAACCGCATCGCAATCGGACACGACATACCCGTTGAAGCCCCAGGCTTCGCGCAGGTGATCCTCCAGCAAATCCTCGCTCGCGCAGGCCGGCTGCCCGTCCACGCGGTTGTAGGCGCACATGATCGAGCCGGCCTTGCCCTCCACGATCGCAGCGCGAAACGCCGGCGTGTAGGTATCCTCCATGTCGTGCCGTGAGACGAACACGTTGGCATGGTGGCGCGTGGATTCCGGCCCATTGTGGACGGCGAAATGCTTGGGAGTCGCGATCACGTTCGGCAGGTCGGGATCCGGCCCCTGCACGCCCTGTACGAAGGCCACCCCCATGCGCGCAGTGAGGAACGGATCCTCGCCGTAAGTCTCCTGCCCGCGCCCCCACCGCGGATCACGGAAGATATTGATGTTGGGGGACCAGGTATCCAGCCCGGTGCCGATCCGGCCCATGCGTCCGGTTTCGCGCGCCAGCGCGTGAAGGCCGCTGACCTCAGCGCCGATCGCCTCCGCCACATCGTTAACCACGGCGGTATCGAAGGTCGCGGCCAGCCCGATCGGCTCGGGGAAGTTGGTTGTCGGCAGCGAGCCGAGCGCGCCGTGAAGCGATTCCGTCCACCAATTGTAGGCCGGGATATCGAGGCGCGGGATTGCGGGGGCGGTGTTGAGCAACTGAGGAAGTTTCTCCTCCACCGTCATCCGGCCAACCAGCTCCGTCGCCAGCCTGTCCGCCTTTTCGCGTTCCGCCGATGGTGCCGGCGCATCCTGCGCCTGGGCGGGTGCGGTGACGGGAAGCGCCAGCGCGACTCCCGCCAGGAGCAAAAACATTACCGCGTGGCGGCTGGATCTGGCTTTGTGCATGTCCCCTCCCTCAATGGGTTAAATCCTGGCAGGCGCAGCCCGGCGCGCGGAAAAGCCGCGGACGGGATCGGCATTGGCGCCTTGCGGAACTTGCCGCGGTCAGACCGCCTGCAGGCCGTGGTCGACGATCTTCCGGATCAGGTCGCGGTGACGCGGCAGGTTCGTGCGCAGGCGCTCCGTCTGCGCTGCATTCTCCCGCATCGCGCGTTCCGCACCCTGGGCCTCGGCACTCAGCGCCGCACGTTCCACTTCAGTGCGGAATCCCATGCCGTAGAGCACGTATTGATAGCTCGCTGCCGGGAAGACTTCTTCCACCCGGTCGAACTCGTCATGGAACCACGGGGCGTTGAACTCCCACAGCAGCAGCAATTCGCGCAGCCGTTCGGGGATGGTTTCGGGCAACAGGTTATCGCGCCAGAAGGCGCTGTCGGTGCGCTTCGTAAGTACGTAATGCAGCTTGAGAAAATCGATGATGCGGCCCCAGCGGTACTCGGTGGTGGCGTTGAAGCGCTTGGCGACGACATCCATGACCTCGCGGCACGCCGGCATCTGCTCGGCGATCAGCTTGGCGGAAAGCTCGATCAGCACGATGGCGGAGGATTCGAGCGGCTCGAGGAAGCCGCCCGCAAGCCCCACGGCCACGCAATTGCGCTTCCACGAGGTCTGGCGATAGCCCGCGCGGATCGGGATCTTGCGAAAGGTCAGGTCCGCCGCGTCCGTCCCCAGATAGGCGCGCAGCTCCTGTTCGGCCGCGTCGTCGGAAATGTGGCTGCTGGAATAGACATGACCGACGCCGCGCCGGCTCGGCAAGCCGACGTCCCAGATCCAGCCCGCCGATTGCGCGGTCGAGATGGTATGGCAGGCGATCGCGCTGGTCTCGCTCTCGTACGGCACCTGCACGGCCAGCGCGGTGTCGCAAAACAGCACGTCGCTGCAATCGGTGATCGGCACGCCAAGGGCCCCGCCGATCAGCAACGCCTTGAAACCGGTGCAATCGACGAACAGGTCACCTTCAATCTCGCCGGCCTGTTCGGTGACGATGCTGCGGATGTCGCCGTCCTCCGTCATTTCGACGCGCTGCACGTCGGCCAGGACATGGCGCACACCCAGTTTTTGCGTGCAGTGACGTTGAAGGAACGGCGCGAATTTCCCCGCGTCCAGATGGTAGGAATAGTTTGCCAGCGCTTCGTATTCGGGCGTGGCGATGGTTTTCGGCGCGAGCCCGTCGTCGCACAGGCGCCCTTGCGGGCAGACTGCGTCACAGAACGATGCTTCGGAGCTTTGCGCCAGCCAGTGCGGCGCCAGGTTCATCCGCGCGAAGCTCTGGGGCAGCATCAGGGGGTGGTAATAGGCATCGTCCGGCGCGCCGGTGGTCCAGCGGGCGAACTTTGCGCCCTGCTTGAAGGCCGCATCGCATTCGCGGAAGAAGTCAGTTTCGGAAACGCCCATCTTGGCGAGCGTGCTTCGCAATGTCGGCCAAGTCCCCTCACCCACGCCGATGATCGGTGTATTGGGTGATTCAACCAGCGTGACGGAGAAGCCACCGGGCATCCGGCTCTTGTGCTTGGCCGCGATCACGCCGGCGGTCAGCCATCCGGCCGTACCTCCGCCGACGATCACGATCTTTTTGGTAGGACGCTGCATTATCGAAAGCAAAACCAGTTTGCCGGGGGTGTCAATAACGACACCCCCGAGCCGAAGAGATCAGAAGCGATAGCGAACACCCGCCGTGAAGCGGCGCCCGTAGCCAAAGACGTCGAGCAACTGGTTTTTGAAGCGCCCGTGGGTGCTTTGCGTCTCGTTGGTCACATTCAGCGCTTCACCGAACACGTCGATGCTGGGCGTGATCTGGTAACTGGCGCTGAGATCGACTTGCGTGCTGGCATTCACGAAGGTCGGCTCGGAACCGAACGCGCCGGTATTCTGCACCTGTCCGAACCCGAGCAGGTACTCGTCGCGCCAGTTGAGCGCCGCCCGGAATTCAAACCCGTACTTGTCGAAGAAGCCCACGAAGTTCGCCGAGTTAGCCAGCCCGGTCACGGCAAAGCCGCTCTGCAGAATGTTATTCGGATCGTACGGCTTGTTCGTCTCGACGAAGGTGGCATTGGCCAGGAAGCCGAAGCCGCTGTCTCCAAAGGTATGTTGCAGAGCAAGCTCGACGCCCCGAACGGTCGCATCGGGCCCATTGACCTGCTGCGTGACGCTGAACTGCGCCGGCTGGCCGGTTGACGGGTCGATCACGTCGTTGATCGTCTGCCGCTGCGTCCCTCCGACGATGAAGTTCGAGACGTTCTTCAGGAAGAAGTCGACCGCGAAATAGGAGTTGGGCTGGTAATACCATTCTGCGGCAACATCGAAGTTTTCCGCCAGATACGGCTGGAGGTCGGGATTGCCGCCACTTGCCGTGAGCGCTCCTACGCGCTGACCACTGCCGACGTTGAGGACCGGAGTCAGCAGGTTGAGTGACGGGCGCGTCAGCGTGCGGGATGCGTCGAAACGCAGCACCAGGTCAGGCACCACCTCCAGCTTCACATCCACCGCGGGCAACAAAAAGCTGTAGTCGCTCTTGGTCGTGACGTTCTGCGATGGACCGAAATTGACGGTCAGCAGCGTCGGATCGGTGTCGCTAGGGGTAATCGATGTCGGCAGACGGCCGATGCCGGTTGAGCTGAGATGGGTGGTCTCCTGCCGCACGCCCGCAGTGAACGTGAGGGGCATGCCCGCAACGTCGGTCTGGAACTTGGCCTTCAGGAAAAGGGCCCAGGTCTTCTCATTGATGTTGCGGAAACTGCCCGCATCGTCCGCGACGTCGAACGTCCCGGTAAAGTTGCAGCAAGAGTAATTGAACCCAGGAATGTTGGTGGTCTGCGGATTGCCCAGGCTGCTCAGGTAATCCTGATAATCGATCGCGTTGAAGTCGATCAGTACCGGAGGAAGCGCGCCATCGAATCCGGGGATGAAGTTCCCGGTGCCAACCGTACCGTTGTAAAGGCTGGCCGGGATGGGCACACCACCGGGCGTGCCCGAAGCGGGCCCGTACCCTGAATAGGCCTGCCAGAAATTGTTGGCGAAAGTGTTGGCGCTGCGGAACTTGAAGGTATCGTCCAGGTAAGACCCGCCGAAGGTCAGAGTGAGATCGTCCTGTGTCCATTTGCCGGCCAGACGACCCTGCTTGATCTCGTCAGTGTTCTTATTGGCGATGTTGACGGTGACGTGCGAGCCGATGACGGAATCGTCGGCCCAGCGGCTGGGATCTCCATTAGCGCCGAAATCATGCAGCGATGGGAACGCTCCGCTGCTGCTGCCATCGATGGCGATACCGAGCGATGGCCCGATGCCGAAGCCATAACCGATATCGGCGCCCCGTGAATTGACCCGTCCATCGGGGTTGAGCCAGCTCTTGGAATAGCTGCCGTCCGCCTCGACCTGGAAATTCTCGGTCGCGTCCCACTTGATGTTCAGACCGGTCTGGTTGGTGCGCCGCAGATTGCTGTCAGTCGCGGCGGTAAAGTCGGTCTGCGAACCGGCCTGCGAAAAGTCCAGCGGTACGCCATTCTCATCGAGCACGACGTCGCGCAGCGAGCCCTGGTTGAACCAGATGCCGAAACCGAAGGTTTCCGCGTTGATCGTCTGCTCGGTGTAGTTGTCGTCCAGAGTGAACAGCAGATCCGCGCTGGGCTGCCATTGAAGGGCAATTCGCCCGTCGACACGCTCGTCCTTCGTGTAGGTCTGCTGCGCGCCGTACTGTTGCTCGAAGAAGCCGACGATGGTCTTGCGCTGATCCGCCGGCGCGGCCCCGTCGCTCGTCGGATTGCAGGTAGCCGCCGTGCTGCCGGCCAGCTGGCAGGGCGCATAGTAGCCGCCCGGAAATCCGTGCACGAAGACATTGTTGGTCTGGGTGTCGTGTCGGCTGTAGATCACGTCCGCCAGAATGCCCAGCGTGTCGTCAGCGAAAGTATCGCTGATCAGAAGCCCGCCGCTCGGCACGATCTTGTCCGCATACTCTTGCAGGGAAGCGGACGCGGTGGCTGCGATATGGAAGCCCGGCCGGTCGAGCGGCTTGGGATAGGCGATGTCGATCGTCGCGCCGATCGAGTTGGCCGCCACAGCAACATCGGGCGTCTTGTAGACGGCCAGTGCGCCGATGAAATCGGAGCCGACGGTGCTGAAATCGATCGAACGACCGCCAGTCGCGGTCGAAAGACGCCGCCCATCGACGAGCGTTTCGTTGAAGTCGCCGCCGAAGCCGCGAATGGTCACGCCATTGGCCTCGCCACGCGCACCGTCGCGCTGGATCGAGACGCCGGGCAGGCGCTGCAGTGAGGCCGCCACGTTGGAATCGGGGAATTTGCCGATGTCCTCCGAAGAGATCACATCGACAACACCCGGCGCATCGCGCTTTGCATCAAGGTTGCGCTGCAGCGATCCGCGGATGCCGGTGACGATGATTTGAGTTTCGTCCGAACCCTTATCCGACTGGACGGCGGCGTTGCCCGCGGCGTCATCGGTATCCTGGGCCCACGCAGGAGCCGCCAGACCGAATGCCAGGACACCAGATGCACTCGCTGCTAGCAGTCCGCGCTTTACTCGACGATCCAGGATTCGGCAGCCATGACTGGACATCTTCATATTCCCTCAACCCCCTACTTAATCGGCCGCATTATGCAGCTCGATTGGCGGCCGTCTTTCGCGGCCCGACGAACCAGTTTGAGGGAGGGGTGTGCGCCCGCCGCCTTGGAAGGACAGCAACACGAAACGCTTCCCGATTCCCTCTTGCGACACCTTGGGTATCACCGAAAGGTAACGCTATCAATACTCTTTTTGTAGGCGTAATTTATCCATCGAGAGGCGCTTGGCGGACACAGCAAGATAAGGTAATTTCCGCAGAATTCAGCGAAAACGGCGGTAAATCCGGCTCGGAAATGAGGCCACCGCCGGAAATGGGGAGGGGAAAGTGCAGGCCCAATTGGTAGCCCTAAATTCGGAACAGCATCGCGCGTTGCGGTTGCGCTCCCTTCATCCGCAGGATCGCCATTTCGTTGAGATCATGGCGAGCGAATTCGCCTCCGCGGCGGCCAGCTGCCCGATCTTCCTGGTAAAGAGCGCGGAAACGGGGGCGTTTTATGCCGGAGCCATGTTCGGCTTCAAAATCGGAGAAAATCTGCTCGCGGACGATACCGATGAAGCGCCCCCGCCCTTCCGGCCGCTGGATCAGCTGCGCGAGGGCTTCTACGTGTCGGATGAGGAGATCGCGATCGATCCGGCGAGCCCCCGCTTCAGCGAAAGCGAAGGAGAACCGCTGTTCGACATGGATGGAAGCCCCGCCGAAGTCTTGCGTCGCATGCAGCGCGTCCTCGCGGGACTGGTGAGCGGAAAGCGGGAAACCGAGGCGTTCATCGCCGCCCTGCTGCGGTTCAAGCTGGTTGAGCCAATGGATGTCACGCTGAAGTTCGACGATGGCGAAAAGCTGGTGTTGCAAGGGCTCTATACCGTCAGCCTCGATGGGCTTCAGGCGCTCGACGACGCCGACGTCCTGGAACTGTTCCGCAACGGCCACCTGCAGCTCGCCTACACGATGGCGGGTTCGGTGAAGCAGATTGGCGCGCTTGCCCACCGGCGCAATCGTCGCCTTGCGCGGGCCGCGTGAGCCGATGGCAGGTACTCCTGTTTCCGAAGCGCCGCCCTCTGCTATTGCAAGTGAGGACGCCTTTCGCAGCGAAGTGATCGAAAAGTGCCGGCCAATGATTATCCGGCAGGCTTGCGCCGGATGGCCCGCACGCGTCGCCGCAGCCCATTCGGCGGCGGATCTGCGCGCCTACCTTGCCGGCCTGGACAACGGACAGCCGGCACAGGCCTTCGTCGGCCCGGAGGCGATAGGCGGGCAATATCACTATGACGATGGAACGGATGGCTTCAATTTCGACCGCGAGACGCTCACGCTGTCGAAGGCGCTCGAGCGGATTGCGGCTTGCGCGGAACAACCGGCGCGCGGCACGGTCTACATGGGCTCACTGCCGGTCGATAGCCATTTGCCGGGCTTTGCCGAAGCCAATGCCCTTGCCTTCCTTGCGCGCGCTGTGCGTCCGCGCGTGTGGATCGGCAATGCTTCACTGATCCCCTGCCATTACGATACCTTCGATAATCTCGCATGTGCGGTTGCCGGACGGCGGATCTTCACACTCTATCCTCCGGGCGCGGTGGCCGACCTCTACGTCGGCCCGATAGACCGAACGATGGCCGGCCAGCCGATCAGTCTTGCAGTCGGTTCTGCGCCCGGCGACCCGCGCTATCCCCGCTTCGAAGCCATTCGCGAAAGCGCGATGATCGCGCAGCTCGACCCAGGCGATGCGCTCTATCTGCCCAAGCTTTGGTGGCACCAGGTCGAAGCGAAGAGCGACTTCAACCTGCTGGTCAATTACTGGTGGGATGCCTTCGCCGCCGGTCCCGATGCACCCCTTACCACGATGATGCTGGCGTTGATCGCCATAGCCGAACGCCCGGCGCCCGAACGTGCCGCGTGGCACGCATTCTTCGATCATTACGTGTTCCGCCCGAACGGCCACCCGCTGGCGCATCTGCCGGCGCGGGAACACGGGCTGCTTGGACCACTCCGGGCCGGAAATTACGGCCGTATCCGCGCGATGGTTATGCGCCTGTTGCGAGACTAGATCGCTACATAGACAAATTACGCAAGAATGATAGCGCTACCTCATTCCAGCTGACAATTGGGAAAAACCTCCCTCCCCATAACATATTGGTTTTTAATTACAAATTGCCACCCCGGCAATCCCGTTCGTGGCTCGTGACGGCTCGCCCGAAGGACAGAAGATTGACATCTCTGTTATTTACACAGACAAATTCTCTATCCAAGCGGGACGGATGGACACGACATGACGATCTTCCACATCAAGGGAAATGGTTCGGCGCACCGGGCAAGGCATGCGCAATGGCTCACGCGTGACGCGAGGCATTCCGCAAGCCTTCTCGCACTCCGAACAGTCGCCGTATCGGCTGCCCTGGCGCTGATCGCGCCAACGTTTTCCGCCCATGCGCAGGTCGAAACCAACGTGCCCGCGCGGATTGCCGGCGCTCAACCCGTCGCAGTGGAGCATATCAAGGTCCACTCCGCCGCAATCGACGGCAACCTGGAAGGCAATTCTGCCGACCGCGACGCGATCGTGTTCCTGCCGCCGAGCTACGGCAAGGATCCGACGCAACGCTATCCGGTGGTCTACGCACTGCACGGCTATTCGATCGGCGCCCAGCAGTGGACTGGCGAAATCCACGTCCCGCAAACGATCGAAGGTGCGTTTGCCCAAGGCGCGAAAGAGATGATCGTGGTGCTGCCGGACAGCAAGACCGCGCACAACGGTTCGATGTATTCCAGCTCCGTCACGACCGGCGATTTCGAAACTTTCGTGTCCCGCGAGCTCGTCGCGTATGTCGACAGCCATTATCGCACCATCGCTGATCGCAGCAGCCGCGGGTTGGTCGGCCACTCGATGGGCGGATATGGCGCGGCCCGGATCGGCATGCGGCACGCCGACGTGTTCGGCGCGCTTTACCTGATGAGCCCATGCTGCCTTTCCGCTCGCGACCCGGCGGGATTTGACCCGGATGTGGAAGCGAAAGTTGCGGCGCTTGCATCCCCGGCGGCGTCCGAAACGCTGCCCTTTGGCGTTCGCGGGATGCTGGCGATGGCGGCGGCGTGGTCGCCCGATCCGCAGAAGCCGCCGCTCTATCTCGACCTGCCGGTCGAAGGTGGAAAGGTGCGCCCGGAGATCATTGCCAAGTGGGAAGCCAATTCGCCGCTCAACTTCGTCGACCAATATATCGGCAATCTGCGCCGATACGCCGCGATCGCCACCGACGTCGGCGATCAGGACGGGTTGAAGGTCGATGCGGAGAAACTGCACAAGGTTCTCGACAGCTACGGGATCGCCAACAGTTTCGAGATATATCCCGGAACCCACACCAGCGACGTGGCCAACCGCTTCCAGAACCACGTGCTGCCGTTCTTCAGCGAGCATCTGCGCGGGAGCACCGTTCGCTGAGGCGGCGGTCGAACGGGAGAAACGGGATGCCACCTCGCAGGCACTTGCTGATGATCGCTGCGGCCGTATCCGCGCTCGCCGCGTCCACTGCCCATGCCGACGATCTCGATCCGGCGGGAAAGTGGACGGGGTACGACCGGGGCGCTGCCGACCTTCCGCCCATGGGCTGGAACAGCTGGAACGCGTTCGGGCTCGCCATCGACGAGGGCAAGATCCTCGGTTCGGCCGACGTGATCGTCTCCTCAGGCCTCGCCGCGAAGGGATACCGCTACATCGATCTCGACGAAGGCTGGTGGGCCCGACGCGGCGCCGATGGCCGCATGGTGATCCGGACAGATCGGTTTCCCTCGGCCATCCGCAATGACGGATCGACCAGCTTCCGTCCGTTGACCGACCGGTTGCACGCGATAGGGCTGAAGGCGGGCATCTATTCGGAAATCGGCCGGAACAGCTGTGGCCAGCTCTACAGCGATGACCGCGCCAGCCTGCCGAGCGGGACCGTGGCAGAGCGGGAGGTCGGGCTTCACGGCCACGTCGATCAAGACATCGGGCTCTATTTCGCGGAGTGGGGTTTCGACCTCATCAAAGTGGACGGCTGCGGAATAAGGGGGCTGCCCGCGAACAGTCCCAAGGTGATATCCGGCGAGTTCCGGGCATTCCCGCCAATCGTCGATTCCGATTCCCTGGGCCGGACCGATGTTCCCGCCGTTCGGGCATTGTATTCCGAAGTTGCCAAGGCGCTCGAGCGGCACAATCCCGATGACGATTTCATCTTCTCGATCTGCATCTGGGGATCGGCCGACGTTCGTTCATGGGCAAAGAACGTGGGCAACATGTCGCGCACCAGCGAGGACATCTTCCCGATCTGGAGCCGCATGCTGTTCAATCTGGACAGCGCATCGCGGCGCGCCCTCTACGCGCACCCGGGGTCGTGGAACGACCCGGACATGCTCTACATCGGTAGCGGCGATTTTGATGCCGATCACCTGACCGAAGCGCGCACCCACTTTTCCATGTGGGCCATGCTGAACGCACCGCTTATTATCGGTTACGACCTGCGCCACGCCGCGCCCGAATTGATGAACATCCTGGGCAACAAGCGGATCATCGCGCTCGATCAGGATCCGGCCGGAAACCAATCCGTACTGGCGTACGATTCCGACGATGCGCAGATTTACGTGAAGACGCTGGCGGACGGGACAAAAGCGGTGGCGATACTCAACCGCACTTCGGTGCCGCTGGAGGTCACGCTCACCAGCGATCATCTTAAATATCTGGCCGATACCGACATCGATCTCGAGGATCTGTGGACGGGGCAAACCAGCCACTTCCGCGGGGAGCACAAGTTCGCGCTCGCTCCGCGCCAGACCCTGGTGTTCAATGCAAGCGGCGCGCGGGCGCTTGCGGACGGCTACTATCTTTCGGAAATGCCCGGCAGCGTGAACCCGGCGGTGGACGGCGTCACCGTACCGGAGCCCGAGCCGCTGACCCACCGTGGCATCCTCCCGTGGCAAGGCACGCACGGTAATGGAGAGCACCCTCGCTACGGCGGCTGGGGCGGAGCGCAGGCAGATATGACGCCCTACGGCGATCAGCTCGCCGTCGCCGGCCACAAGTTCTCAAGCGGGATCGGCGTTCTCGCCGACTCGCGGCTCGAAGTCCGCAATCACGGCTTCGCGCATTTCTCGGCCATGGTCGGTGTCGACGACACCGCGCGCGACCGCAGCCAACCCGTGACCTTCTCTGTGTATGGCGACGGCAAGCTACTTGCCCGATCGAGCCCCAAGCGCTTCGGCGAAGGACCATCGCCTATCGAGGCGGATGTAGCGGGAGTGAAGCTGGTGGAGATTGTCGTCCGCAGCGCGCAGCCGATGCGCTTTCCCGATCCCGTCACCTGGGGCGACGCAGCGCTGACGCGCTAGATCATTTCCGGTCCGGCTCCGAGTCGATCATCACCTGGCGGGTATCTTCGTGTGCCAGATCGATCAGCGCACGCATGGCCGCGCTTGCGGCGTCTCCGTCGCCGGCCGCGATCGCATCGCAGACTTCCGCATGATCGGGTATCGGATCGCGTGGCAGGGCACGGGCGCGCTGCTTGAACAGGGTCGTCCAGTTGACCGCGGCACCGATGCTGGCGCTGAGCGTAACCAGCACGGTGTTATGCGTCGCGTGCAGCATCGCATCGTGGAAATCGCGGTCGGCCGCGCGGCCTTCTTCGGTCGCCAGCGAATGACGGCGCATGCGGGCCAGCGCATCCTTCATCGCCTTCACATCGGCCTTGTCCCGCCGCTCCGCCGCGAGCCGCGCAGCCGCCGGCTCCACGATCGCGCGCAACTCGAACAAGTCGCGGACGAAGTCGATCTGCGGTTCATGGCTGAAAGCCCAGGCGAGCACCGCGGGATCGAGCAGGTTCCAGCGCTCGCGCGGCAGCACGCGTGTGCCGGCCTTGGGCTTGCTCTCCACCAGCCCTTTGGCGGTCAATACCTGCACCGCCTCACGATAAGCGCTGCGCGAGACGTTGAGCGCTTCGGAATTTGCAACTTCTCCGGTCAGGCGCGCGCCGGGCGGAATACGGCCGGAAACGATCTCCGTGCCGAGGTAATGCGCGACCGCGCCGCGTAGCCTTCGCCCGGCGCCTTTGGGCGCACGCACGAGCCCTCCGGGGCCAAATCCCTCTATCTCCCCGTCCGCCGGGCTGCCCGCCACGATATTTCTCCTTCCGGGGTTTCAACCATTCCGTCTGCGCAACATGCCCCGCCAATGCAAGGATTGCCTTCGCTGGCCGAGCGAAATATGTCAGACAAAAGAACGTCACGCATCGCGGGTCGAAACTCCCAGAGAGGAACACAGATGGCACTCCGGCTCCTGCAGCACCGGGAAAGCGATGGCACGCGGCGGGTGATCGCAGCCGATGGACCCGACGCGCATTTTGTCGCCGGAGCAACAACCGTCCGGAAACTGGCGGCCGAGGCCATTGCGAACGGGCAGTCGCTGGCCGAAGCGGTGGTCGGGCGCGGGCCCGCGGGAGTTGTGGACCTGGCTGCGGAATTGGCTGCGGGCAAGCTGCTTGCATCCATCGACCACCCCGATCCCGCGCATCTCCACCTGACCGGCACCGGCCTGACACATCTCGGTTCTGCGGAGGGGCGTGACGCGATGCACCGGACGGCCGCCGCGGCGGAGCAGCAGACGGATTCCATGCGCATTTTCCTGGAAGGGCTCGAAGGCGGCAAGCCCGACGCGGGCGAGACGGGCGCCCAGCCCGAATGGTTCTACAAGGGCAACGGTGCGCATGTTGCGGGTCCGGGCGCGCCGCTGCCGATGCCGCATTTCGCGCAGGACGGAGGCGAGGAACCGGAACTTGCGGGTATCTACCTGATCGGCCCGGACGGCACGCCGCACCGCCTCGGCATCTCCCTCGCCAACGAATTCAGCGATCATGTCACCGAGCGGCACAACTACCTCTGGCTGGCGCATTCCAAGCTGCGCGTCGCGGCTCTGGGAGCCGAACTGCTGGTGGGCGATCCGCCAACCGATGTGCGCGGGATCAGCCGCATCCTGCGTGATGGCGAAACGCTGTGGGAGAAGCCCTTTCTGTCGGGCGAGGACAATATGTCGCACTCACTCGCCAATCTCGAAATGCACCATTTCAAGTACCCGCTGTTTCGCGTCCCGGGCGACATCCACGTTCACTTCTTTGGCACGGCGACGCTCTCTTTCGCTGACGGAATTCGCACCCAGCCGGGTGATGAATTCGAGATTTCCGCCCCGCCCTTCACCCTTCCGCTGCGCAACCGGCTGGTGCGCGAAGAAGCGACGTCGGTGATGATCAGGCAGCTATGAGCATGGACCCTATCCGCATCGCGCTAATCGGCATGGGCAAGATCGCCCGCGATCAGCACCTGCCTGCAGTCCGCGCCAATCCGGCCTTCGCCCTGGCCGCAACGGTCAGCCCGCACGATCCCGGGGTCGACGGCGTGCCGCATTTCGCCAGCATGACGGAATTGCTGGCACAGGGCCCTGCGATCGACGCCGTGGCGCTCTGCACGCCACCGCAAGTCCGCTACGAACTGGCTATCCCGGCCTTCGCTCACGGCATGCACGTGCTCCTGGAAAAACCGCCCGGCGCGACGCTGTCGGAAGTCGCCGCGCTCGAGCGCCTGGCCTCCCGCCACGGGGTGACGCTGTTCGCCGCGTGGCATTCGCGTTTCGCTGCGGGCGTTGCCCCGGCGCGCGCCTGGCTGGCCGATCGCAAGGTGCTTGGCGCGACGATCACCTGGCGTGAGGATGTGCGGATGTGGCATCCGGGACAGGCATGGATCTGGGAGCCCGGCGGGCTCGGCGTATTCGATCCGGGGATCAATGCGCTGTCAATCGCGACGCATATTCTGCCGTGCCAGATCTTCCTGACCGAGGCGTTGTTGCAGTTTCCGGCCAATCGCGCGGCGCCGATTGCAGCCCGGCTCGCCTTTCAGGATACGAACGGAGTGAATGTCACAATGGACCTCGACTGGCGGCAGACTGGGCCACAAATCTGGGACGCTGTGGTGGAGACCACCGACGGCACGCTTAAGCTCTCGCAAGGGGGCGCGGTGCTTGACCTGCCGCACCGCACGATGCGTTCCGAGGATCTCGAATATCCGGGTCTCTATGCCCGCTTCGCGACCCTGGTCCGCGCCGGCCTGTCGGAAGTCGATGCCGATCCCCTGCGGCTGGTGGCCGACGCATTCCTGCGCGGAACGATCGAGACCGTCCAACCCTTCGAGGATTGAGCGAGCGGCGGCCCGCCGCTCGCTATTCGCCCACCTGAACGACCGCGACCGACTTCGGCGGCAATTCCAGCGTTATCCCGCCTTTGATCGGTTTGCCGGAGATGGGTCTTGGCGCGACCACATCCGGATTATCGAAGCTGTTCACCGAATTGACCTGGGGACCGGTCAGCACTTCGCCTTGGGCTGACTTCGCGACCAGTCCGTCGAAGGTGACGGAGATGGTTCCTGTCCTCTCGGGATCGAGATTGGTCACGGCCAGCCAAAGGTGCCCATCCTTGTCGCGGGCGGCGATGCCGTCGATGCGCGGCAAGTCGATAGTGCCTTCGCGATAGCTGCCGGCATCGAAGTTCACCGGAACGAAGCGCGCGTCCTGGAACGGCAG
>CAYNXB010000006.1:19500-71207 GCA_964401045.1 uncultured Sphingomonadaceae bacterium
GCGTAGTCGGCCTTGCCGAAATCGGTGCTGGAGAGGGACGGCGGCCAGCCACCGGTTGTATAGGAGTGGAGGGAGAGGCCCTCGATGTTCCAGCTCCAGTCATGCTCGCTCCAGGTCTTCATCACCTGCTCGGTGTATGCAGTATCGGGACCGCTCGGGCCGACGGCGATGCGCTGCATCGGCTGCGCGCCGGTTTCCATCTGCTCCTGCCGGTAATTGCGGACGAAGCGGGCGTACCGCTTCATCAGGTCGGTATAGTAGACCGGGCGCATCGCGCCGCCGCAGGACCAGCTTTCATTGCCAAGCCCGAGATAGCGCACCTTGTACGGCTCCGGATGACCATTGGCGGCACGCTCCTTACCCGCGGCGCTGGCGGCCGGCGCGGTCATGTAGGCGAGCCAGTCCGACGCTTCCTCGACCGTGCCCGATCCCAGGTTCACCGACACGTAGGCTTCGCTGCCGATCTGGCCGACGAAGTCCATGAATTCGTCGGTTCCGAAGGTGTTGGGCTCGCCCGCGCCGCCCCAGTTGGCGTTGACGGTGGCCCGGCGTGCATTGGCCGGACCGATCCCGTCGCGCCAGTGATATTCATCCGCGAAGCAGCCGCCCGGCCAGCGCACGTTGGGCACTTTGATGGCCTTGAGCGCCGCGACCACGTCCTTGCGGACGCCGCGCACATTGGGAATCGGCGAATCCTTGCCGACCCACACGCCGCCATAGATGCCGAAACCCAGATGTTCCGCGAACTGGCCGAAGATGTTGCGATCGATGACCGCACCCGGCTTGCCCGCTTCGACCTTCATCGCGATGGCATCATCTTTGTCCGCGGCATGGGCGACGGGCGCTGCCGCCATCAGGCCGACCGCCAGGGCCATTCCCAGTCCGGTCCTCAACATTCATCTCTCCCGTCAAGCCTCGCGCCGCCTCGCGGCTGCATCGTGAACGGTGACATTACTCCGACAATACGATGGGTCAAGCCGGATGGCGGCTCCGCCGTCGCCCATCCGTGGATCGTCATAAAGCCCTTGCGCGAACGCGAATTTCTATCTTAGGTAGCGCTAACAATAAAAGTGGGATTCCCTTCAGGGGAATGAGAGGAGGGGATTGATGGATACTGACGGGGATGACCGGGTCAGGATGCCGCTGGTATGCGCAATCGTCGCTGTCGCGACGATAGGCGGCCTGCTTTTCGGGTATGACAGCGGCGCGGTGAACGGCACGCAGGCAGGACTGCGGGATGCCTTTGCACTCGACGATGCGGGCCTGGGCTTCACGGTGGGTTCTCTGCTGATCGGCTGTGCGGTCGGCGCGTTCCTCGCCGGACGGATGGCCGATGCCTTCGGTCGCAAGCGGGTGATGATGGTGTCCGCCATGATCTTCCTGGTCGGCGCGCTGATCCAGGGCCTTACCGGCGATCACACGGTGTTCGTGATCGCACGCTTTGCCGGCGGCATGGCGGTGGGCGCGGCCAGCGTGCTCTCCCCCGCCTACATCTCGGAAGTCGTTCCGGCGAGGATGCGCGGACGGCTTACGTCGGTGCAGCAGGTGATGATAATAAGCGGGCTCACGCTCGCGTTCGTGGTCAATTACTTCCTCGCCCAAGCGGCCGGCAGTTCCCTGGGCATGATCGGTGGGCATCCCGCATGGCGCTGGATGTATCTGGCGCAGGCGGCTCCCGCGGCGGTCTATCTGGTTGCCCTGTTCACCATCCCCGAGAGCCCCCGCTACTGCGTCAGCCGCAAGCGTCACGCCGAAGCGGAGGCCATCCTCGCCCGCCTGCTGGGCGCCACTGCGGCCTCGGTCAAGGTGAAGGAGATCGATGCGAGCTTCTCGCACGATCACCGCCCGCGCCTGCGCGACGTCACCGCGCCGGGCACCATCCTGCGTCCCATCGTCTGGGCCGGACTGATGCTGGCCGTGTTCCAGCAACTCGTCGGCATCAACGTGATCTTCTATTACGGTGAGACGTTGTGGAAGTTGGCCGGCGTGTCGGAAGAAACCGCGCTTCAGCGCAACATCCTCTCCGGCGTCGTCTCGATCGCGGCCTGCTTCGTCGCCATCGGCCTGGTCGACCGGATCGGCCGCAAGCCTCTGCTGCTGATCGGCTCGGCCGGTATGACAGTGACGCTCGGTGCGATGGCGTGGGCATTCACCAGCGGCACGCTCGATGCGGCAGGCAATCTTGTACTGCCGCAGGCGATCGGCATGATCGCTCTCGTCTCGGCCAACCTGTACGTGATCTTCTTCAATATCAGCTGGGGCCCCGTGATGTGGGTGATGCTGGGCGAGATGTTTCCCAATCAGCTCCGCGGCTCGGCGCTGGCTGTGTGCGGGTTTGCCCAATGGGCGGCCAATTACGCAGTGGTGCAGTCCTTCCCCGGCATGGCCGGCGGGCTCGGCCTGGGCACGACTTATGCCTTCTACACCGCCTGCGCGGCGGTGAGCTTCGTTCTCGTGCGTGCATTCATCACCGAGACGAAGGGCAAGGAACTGGAGGAAATGGAAGGCTGGGGCGAAAAATGAGTTCTTTTTTGCGCGGGTAAGGGCTCCTCTCCTCCTTACACGCGCCAGCGAGGGCGCGGTCTCAAATCGCGGAGGCCGCGCCCTTTAGCGTCGCGGCCAGTGCACCACGCAATGACTTCGCCCGGTAGTCGCTTCCATAGGGGCAGCAGCGCACTTCCAACCCATCATCGCGCGGCGCGAACCCCTGCAGCCAGCTATACTTGTCGACCATTCCCCAGGCGAGCACGTCACCGAGTTGGGGATAGGACAGCATGAGATCGAGATAGCGACGGCCAAAATCGGCCACTTTCGCATCGCGCACGGCAATGTCCGATGGCAGAGCCTTGTCCTTCACGTCGAACTCGGTGACCAGCAGGCGGTACCCCATGCCGACAACCTCATCGATAAAGGCGCGCCAGCCCTTCTCCCGAAACGGTCCGATACCGGTTGCCGGGTCGATCTCGAACATTTCGATATGCGACTGGATGCCCAGCGCATCGACCGGAGTGCCGCGTTTGCGGAACCCCTCGAGCAGCCGCAGCACATCGTTGCAGTGCGCCTCGTGCTGCGGTTCCCAGCTCATGTAATCGTTGTAAACGAGCTGGGCGTCGGGCGCGGCCGCGCGCGCGGCGTGGAACGCGAGATCCAGCGTGGCCTCGCCGCTGCCCAGCGCCCGCGAGAGGCTCGTCGCCATGATGCCATGCCCGTCGTGGTCTATCGCCTCGTTGACCACATCCCAGGAGTTGATGACGCTTCCGTAACGCTCGATCACCTTGCCGATATGCGAGGTCAGCAGCCGCTCAGCCTCGGTGGCCGGGCGCGCTCCGAAATCGTACTGGTTAAGCCATTCGGGGAACCATTGCGGCCTGGCCCACAGCAGGGTGTGACCGCGAACGGCAAGGCCCTTGCCACGCGCCCAGGCGACAATCGCATCCATGCGGGTGAAGTCGAACTGATCCGGGCCCGGCCGCAAGGCTTGCCATTTCATCTCGTTTTCCGGCACGACCAGCCCGCATTCGCGCGACACGAGATCCGCATAGGCGGAATTCTGGATAGACGCGGCATCCGCGCGCATCGTGTTATACGAGATGCAACTGCCGAAGCGGCGCCCCTGCGCCGCCGCGATCGCCGAGAGGCCCACCTCTGCCTCGGCATCCGTCGCGAGCGCGGCCCCGCTCCGCCCCGCGAACACCAATGCCGAAGTTGCAGCCAGCGCTTGCCTGCGTGTGAAATCCATCATCCGCCTCCCGTGCTGCCTTTTCCAAAGCTCGCGATAGCGCTACCTTCGGCGGTTCGGAAATCGCTGTCAATCACGCCGGACCGGGCGCCTTCTTCGCGGAAAACGCGGATAGCGTGCATCATTGGCTTGCGGTGGTGCAAGGAGCAGTCGTAGATCGCGGCATGGAGAAAGTCGAAGAAACCGGCCGGAGAAGAAGGGGCAACCGGAAGCAGTTGGGCCGGCCGACCATCGCGGATGTCGCTCGCCTGGCGGGCTGTTCGCCGATGACCGTCAGCCGGGTGATCAACCGCGAAGCCAGCGTGCGCGAGGATACCCGGGAAAGCGTGCGGGCAGCGATCAAGCAGCTGAACTATTCGCCCAATCGCGCGGCGCGGTCCCTGGCGGGCGCATCGCAAATCCGCATTGCCCTGCTCTACACCAATCCGTCCGCATCCTACCTCAGCGAGTTCCTGATGGGCTGCCTCGACGAGGCGAGCCACAGCGATCTGCATCTTGTCGTAGGGCGCTGCGCTTTTGGGGAAGACGAACTGGACGTCGTGAGACGGCTGGTAGCCAGCGGTATCGATGGTTTCCTGCTTCCGCCGCCGCTCTGCGATGAACGCCCGTTGCTCGATCTCCTGCGGGAACTGGACGGCCGCGCGGTGCTGGTGGGGCCGGGCACTGCAGAGCCGGAAGACTGGGCGGTGATGATAGACGAATATCAAGCCGCCTATGACATGACCCGCCATATCATCGGGCTGGGGCACAAGCGAATCGGTTTCATAATCGGCAACCCGCACCAGACGGCGAGCGGACAGCGCCTTTCGGGCTATCTCGACGCCATGGCCGCCGCGGGGCTTGAAGTGCCGGACGGGCTCGTGCGGCAAGGCCTGTTTACTTATCGCTCGGGCATCGATGCGGCCATGTATCTGCTCGACCAGCCAGACCCGCCAAGCGCGATCTTCGCCTCAAACGACGACATGGCGGCGGCGACTGTCGCAGTCGCGCAGCGGCGGCATCTCGACGTGCCGCTGGATCTCACGGTCTGCGGCTTCGACGACACGCCGATCGCCAGCACCATCTGGCCTGAACTGACCACGATCCGCCAGCCGATCCATGACATGGCCCAGCGCGCGCTGGAACTGCTGGCGGCCGAACTTCGCGCGGAGCGCAACGGCAAGCCGAGCGAGCCGGTTCACCTCAAGCTCGATTACTCGCTCGTCAGGCGGCAGTCGGAAGGTGCGCCGGGCCTTGCGCGCAACCTCAGGAGCGTAAGCAAACAACCCTGACGCGCTGGCAATCTCCGCTCAGTGCGCGGAAATCTCCAGTTCGAAGCCCGGAAGCGGCATGCTGCGACGGTCATAGGCATTCAGGACCGGACTATCCGCCCAGCCATAGCGCACGCGAGTGGCCGGCTTGCCGTCACCGGACAGGATCACGCTGGAGCCTTCGATGCGCGCCGCCGTGTACCGGCAACTGGCTTGATCGGCGCCGCATAGCTCGAACGCCAGCGGGCCGAGCCCGCTCCAGGCAGCGAGACCGCCTTCCGCGCCCGTGATGCTCACCCGCACGTCGTCGCCATCGCGCACCGCTTTCTGCGGCTCAGGCAGGGCGATCCCCTGCGCCGCAAGCGCCAGGCGATGGCCGAGTTCCTGCTTGTTGGCCGGATGAATGTCCGTGCGTTCCCCGATATCGATCGCGGTGACCAGTTCCGCGTCCTTGTCCGCAAGCACGGCCTGGCGCTGGTCCTCTCGCAGAGCGGCCCAGCCGGACGAACCCGGCGCAAGCTGGGGAGCGCCGTAGTTGGCAAGCTGGACGATCAGCATACGCATGTCGGGAGAGAATTGCCCTCGCCAGGCGGCCAGCAGCTCTCGCATGCGATCACGATAGCCCGGCAGATCGACATCGCTTTCGCCCTGATACCAAGCCGCGCCCTTCAGCGCGACATGCCCCAGGGGAGCAATCATGGCGTTGTGTCGCACCCCAATTCCGGCATTGGCGTCCCACGGACTGCGCGGCGGAAGGTTCTTGATCGGCGCGATGCTGTAGAACCACTTGTCGGCCAGCGGGATTGGCACATCCCCCGCGGGAGTGAGCGCGAGTCTCTCCGCTGGCGAGGAAAAGCCACCCGTGCTCCAGGTGTTGGTTGCCGCGACCAGGATTTCATTTCGGCCCGGCTTCAGGAAGCGGGCGGGCACCTGATATTTACGCTCCGTATCCCAGCCGAAGGTGTTGCCGATCGGATGCCCGTTGACCCAGGTCATGTCGATCTCATCGATCACGCCTAGCGAGAGGACCGCGCCAGCCTTGGCTTGTGCGGGGGTCAGCTCGACCGAGCGGCGCAGCCAAACGGTACCGACCGGCTGCTCGACCAGGGGCGATCCGCTCCATTCGTTCCACACGCTGATCTTCGGCACGGGAGCCCATTGCAAGCCTTCCGGTGTCTCCCAGGGTGCGCTGCCGCCGGATTGTGCGCGGTAATCGGCTTCCCAGATCGGCGCAAAGCGCGCGACCGCGTCCAATTCGTCGGACGCGAAAGAGCGGAGCATCTCCATCTGCTCGCTGCCATAAAGCGCCTTGCCGCCCTCGGGAGTGAGCCAGACCCGGATCTGCGATCCACCAAAGCTCGAATTGATCACACCGATCGGCACTTTGAGCGCATCGCGCAGTTCGCGCGCCATGAAGTAGCAAGCAGCTGAAAAGGCCGGGACAGTTGCAGGGCTCGCCGCCGCCCATCCCGCGGGCTTGCTGAACCTTGCTTGCGGGCTGATCGCTGACCCCTTCGGCACTTCCATCAGGCGCAAGCCGTCATCGCCCGAGAAGGCGATCTCGGTCGCGGCATTGAGGCCCTGGCGCACTGCAAATTCCATGTTGGACTGGCCCGAACAGAGCCAGACATCGCCCACCACGAGATCGCCCACGCTGCTCGCGCCGACCTTCAGGGTGAGCGGATCGCCGCCCGCCTCGCGCGCGGAGAAACGCAGCGTGAAACGTCCGTCCTTCCCGGCAACCGCGCGCTGGTTTTCCCCGCCGAGGGTGCCGGCAACCTGCTCACCGGGCTTAGCTTCGCCCTCCACCATGATCGGCTGCCCCCGCTGGATCACGGCGTGATCGGTCCAGTAAGGGGACAACGCCGCGTCTGCCATCGCAGGCGCTGAAACGCCAAGCAGGACGAGCGGCAGGATGGCGCGACAGATCATGACAGCTCCACTGGCATTGTTGCGACTCCTGCCACCTCGCTGTGGAAGGAGAACAGTCCGCCCGCGTTCGGCTGGCCTTCGAGCGCCGCCTGGTCGAGGCCCTTGCGCGCGGTCGTCACGAACGCCGTCCGCAAATCCGGTCCTCCGAACGCCAGCTTGGTGACATTGGCAACCGGCAGGCGCACGGCTTCGAGCAGCCTCCCCCCGGGTGAATAGCGGGCGACACACCAGCCGTTCCACATACCGGTCCACACGCAACCTTCGGCATCGACGGTCGGCCCATCGGGATAGGCGTCAGGAAAATCGGCTGCGGTGTCCACGAACAGGCGGGCCGCGCCCGTCACGCCGTCGCCGCCCAGATCGGCTACGAAAATCTTCCTGCCGAGCGTGTCGGTGAAATAGATCCGATCGCCGGCGCCGCTGACCGCTGGGCCATTGGTGATGCAAACTCCCGCGGGGCCTGCCGCGGCGACGGTGCCGCGGTCGAAACAGTAAAAACGCCCGCTCGATTTGTCCTCGCCGTCGTCCATCGTGCCGAACCACACCCGACCTTCCGGGCCAACGCATGCATCGTTGAGGCGGTTGTGCTCCGGTTCGCCGGGCACGGAGCAAAGCGGTTCGAACCGGCCCGTCTCGGGATCCAGCACGCACAGCCCGCCTTTGAGTCCGGCCAGCAGGCGGCCATCGCGCGCGGGCAGCACCCATCCCACCTGATCGGGAGCATCGATCCGCGCGAGCTCACCCCCGGCGGGCTTGTAGCACCACACCGCCGGGCGCTTGATATCGACGAACCACAGGCATTGCCTGGCCGCGTCCCACACCGGCCCTTCGCCCAGTTCCGCCTGGACGCCGGATAAGAGGGAGACGGGCCCGCTCACCGCCATCCGGCATCGACCCAGTAGTTGTGCGCGGTGCAGAAGTGCCCGTCGTCGGAGGCGAGAAACATCACCATCGCCGCGACATCCGCTGGCTGAATTCGCCCGTCAAGACACTGGGCGGCGACGATCTCGGCCTCGCCCTCCGGGGAATACCATTGCCCCTGTCGCGGAGTCTGCACATTGCCGGGAATAACGGTGTTCACGCGAATCCCGAAGCGGCCGAGCTCCCGGGCAAGGCTGCGCGTGAGGCCTTCAATCGCTGCCTTGGCCGTCTGATAGGTCACCAGGTTCTCGAGCCCGAGGTGCCAGCTGATCGAGCCCAGGTTGACAATGCTGCCGCCGCCCACCTGCTTCATTGCAGGGATTACGGCCTTGGCGGCGAAGAACTGGTGCTTCACGTTCACCGCCATGCGCTCGTCCCAATAGGCTGGCGTGACGTCTTCGATCGCATGGCGATCGTCGTTCGCGGCATTGTTGACCAGCACGTCGCATCCGCCGATCCGTTCGATCGCACGTTTGAGTGCACCGGCGAAAGCCTCGTCGTCGGTGATGTCGCAATGCTCGAAGCAGGGCGTGAACGCAGCGTCCGTCAACCGACCGGCGAGTGCCAGCGAGGGCCCCTCCTGGATGTCGATAAAGGCGACGCGCGCACCTTGCCGCGCGAACGCCTCCACGATGCCCTCGCCGATACCGGACGCGCCGCCCGTGACCAGCACCCGCTTGCCAGCAAGGCTGGGGAAGATCGCCCGTTTTTCGGCGGCGCCGATCTGCGCCTCTGTCATCCGCATCGGGCGGTCGCCGCGTTGAAATCTTGCATGTTCCGTCATCCCGTATCGACAGTCGCGCCGCCAGTTCGGCTCGCTCCGTCCCAAATCATAAAATCCCTGTGTGGCCGCGCGGTTCAGACCTTCTCGATCAAGCCGCGTGCCGCGAGGTTGCGCATGAGCGCGGCGATTCCCATGGTCCACGCCGGCGCGTCGCCGCATGTCGTGACCACGTTGGACAGCGTACCCAGACGCTTGGAGCTGATCGTCACCCGATCGCCCCGCTTGTGCGTGAAGCCCCCACCCGGCGCGTCTCGATCCTGCGTGGGTGCGAACAACGTGCCGCAGAACAGCACGAAGCCGTCCGGATAATGGTGCTCGCTCAAGGTCTGGCGGATCAGCTCAAGAGGATCGCGGCTGATCTCGCTCATCCGGTTCGCGCCCTCGAGCCGGTAGCCCTCCTGCCCTTCGATCAGCAGGTCGACATTGGCGTGTCGGACATCGTCGATCGTGAAGCCATCATCGAACAGGCGGATGAACGGCCCGATCGAGCAAGAGGCCGTGTTGTCCTTCGCCTTCGACAGCAACAGCGCCGAACGCCCTTCGAAATCGCGTAAGTTGACATCGTTGCCGAGCGTGGCGCCGACAACCTCGCCCTCAGCATCCGCCACCAGCACGACTTCGGGTTCCGGATTGTTCCAGGTCGAATCGGAGCGCACGCCAATGAGGGCGCCAGCGCCGACCGTCGAGAGAACCGGCGATTTAGAAAAAATCTCGGCATCCGGACCGATCGCCACTTCGAGATACTGCGACCACATTCCTTCATCGATGAGCGCTTGCTTGAGAGCCATCGCCTCTTCGCTGCCGGGCACGACCGAGCGAATGCCGCTGCCAACCTTGTCCTCCAGCAATTCGCGTATTTCCGCCGCACGTGTGGCATCGCCACGCGCGCGTTCCTCGATCACCCGCTCGATCGCCGAAACGGCGAAAGTCACGCCGCTGGCCTTGATGCATTGCAGATCGACCGGCGAGAGCAGAGTCCAGCCTTCGGGCAAGCCATCTTCGGCTGGGCCGATGCGATCGCCGCCGGAAAACGCGCGTCGAGCAATGGCGCCCGACGCGGTCGAGGCCTGGCGGGTCAGATCGAACAATTCGCCGCCGCGGATGGCGATGACATGCGGTCCTGCTTCGCTCTCCGCGCGCCCGACAAACAGGCCATCCCGAAAATCTACGGGCAGAACTTCGACTAGACTGACGGGCATTTGCCCCGATTCCCCCGTTCTTGATAGCGCTATCATATGGAAATAGCCGAGCCTCGACAAGTCTGCCGTCATCACAAAAATCCTGTGGCATCTATGGCGGGGACAAGGCCTGCTGAGCGAAGGGACCGATCACCGTGCCGGTGAACAACCCACCATGGACCGACGCCATGTGCTCGACGCTCCGGTTGGTCACCAGGGGGCGCCACCTCCCAGCCCCGGCCGGACGCCAGGCGAAATCCGCCTCGCCCCGGTCGATCGCGATCCGCAGGTAGACCTCGCCGTCGGTCTCGACCGGTGCGGTCTCGATGGTAACGCCATCTTGCGGATCATCCGCACCGCGGCGTTCGCGCAAGGCGATGCGCCGTGTTCCATCGATTCGGGTGATCCCGATGCTGGCGAAATGCTCCTCGTTCATGAAAGCCATTAGACCGGCGAAATCGCCATTCCGTTCGGGCGCGAAAGCTATCCGCGCCGTCACGCTGGCAACGGGTTGGCGCAGGCGCTGACCGAGAAACGACGGCTGCCCGGCGAGGCTTCCCGGCGCATCCGGCCGCGCGGTGATGTCCAGCCCGCCGTTCACGCGATACCATGAGGGTCCGGCCGGATCGCGCAGTTGCAGCCATTGCGGGGCCAGTGCGGAACCGGTGAAAGTGTCGCGCCAGTGCGTCCAGTCGACCGGCGCATCGGGCGGGAGCGCCGGCCGCTTCAGCGCAAACGGAACTGGGGCACCTTTCGGCAGGATGATCGGCCACCCATCGTCCCATGTCACCGGCAGCAGAAACGTCTCGCGCCCGAGCAGCGTCGACTGCCCGGCAAAGGGCACGGTGCCGAGGAACACCGCCCACCAATCGCCATTGTCGAGCTGCACGAAGTCCGCGTGACCGGTGGCTTCCACGCGCTGTTGGCGATCCGCGGGCAAGTCGCGCTGGGTCAGGATCGGATTGACCGGACCGGCCTCGTAGGGCCCGTCGGGGCGGCGCGAACGATAGATGGTCTGCGAATGATCCTCCGCCGTGCCACCTTCGGCTGCGGTGAGGTAATACCAGCCGTCATGCCGGAAGATGTGCGGCCCCTCCGCCCAGATCGGCTTGTCTTCCGGGTGGACGCCGCCATCGACCAGCACCTTGCGCGGGCCGCGCATTTTGCCCGTCGCAAGGTCGATTTGCTGGATCCAGATGGCCCGATGACCTTCGTAGCGCGGCTCCCCCTGAGGCGCGCCGTTGTTCAAGACCCAGGCGGTCCCATGCTGATCGACGAACAGCGAAGGATCGATGCCTTCGAAGCCGAGCCAGACCGGGTTCGACCACGGGCCTTCGGGCCGGTCGGCCGCGATCATGAAATTGCCGCCGCACCCCACGCAGGTATCGAGGATGCGAAACCTCCCACCATAATGGCTGATCGCGGGCGCAAAGATCGCCTCGTTCGTCCGCAGCCCCTTGAAGGAGAATTGGCCCGGCCGGTCGATTGCGTTTCCGATCTGCCGCCAGCTCACCAGATCGCGGCTGTGATAGATCGGGATGCCGGGGAACCACGCGAACGTGGAATTGACGAGATAGAAATCGGCGCCGACCTTGACCAGCGAAGGATCGGGCTGGAAGCCGGGCAGGACGGGGTTGCGGAATTCCTCCGGCCGTGCGGGTTCCTGCGGCGCGGCGCGATATTCTACCTCGGCCACGTGCGCCACCGGCTGCGCGACCAAAGCTGCCGGGATGCAGGCAATCGCCAGCACGCCTGTAAAATATCTGCCGAAGGTCACTTTGCCCTTCTCCCTGTTCTATCGCGGTCGGTCATGGATTGCCCGGAGCGTCCGGAAACTGCTGCGCCTGATACCACTCGAGCGGCTGCTCCGGCGGACGCGTGCCAGGTGGAAGCGGGCAACCGCAGACCGAACCGAAATATGCGATCGACGCATCACGCCACCAACGCGCTTCGCGCTGCTGTATCCGCAGGAAGTCGGCGATGTCGCGATGGCGGGGCGCGTCGACGTACGGCGTCAGCGTACCCCATTGCGCGGCCATCCGATCCACCGAGGCGACGCCGCGATCGTAACGCGCAACCAGTTCCGCCCACAGCGAACGGCCCGACTGCGTGCGGTAATCCCACGGCAGATGGTGGAACCAGAGCAGGTAATCCTCATCCATCATCTCCGGGCGCGCCCATCGCTCAGCGACCGGCGGCGCATATTGCGCCAACGCGTCGCTTCCCTTCGCGGTGCGATCGAATCCAAGGCCGGTCGCGTCGGCGCGGTTGTAATAGACGGGGTTCCATTCCGGTCGATCGAGGTTGGAGACCCACGGCGCAGGCCCATAGTGATGGCCCGTTCCCATCTGGTGCGCGAGGCCGAGCGGGGTCATGTAATCGACCACGGCCTGGCGGCTGTAATCCATCAAGTCCGCCACCGTATCGAGAAAGGCCGGATCGCGACTGAACGTCTGCGCTGCCCATTCCCGGGCAATCGCGTCCGCCGGGATCGCCGGGTTCCACGCCATCCGTCCGAAGGCATACCAATTGGCCTGATCGAAGTGGCCGCCGGTCCAGTTCACATCCGATCCGGTGTTGGCGACGCCGGCCATGCCCCCGCCTTGCAGAGCCCCCGCTACCGTTAGCGGTGCCCCGCCGATGCCATGGCCGGTGTCGGCCTCGAGCACTTCGGCCCACATCGGCGCGAGGAACGCCAGGTGCGTGGCGAAACCGAGGTATTCCTTGGTGATCTGCGCTTCCATCATCAGCCGCGTATGCGGCATCGCGCCGAACAGCGGATGGAACGGCTCGCGTGGCTGGAAGTCCAGCGGCCCATTCTTCACCTGCAGGATGACGTTGGGCGCGAACAGGCCGTCGAGCGGCTTGAACTCCTCGTATGCCAGCTTGACCCGGTCGGTATCGGCGCTGCTGTCATAGACGAACGCGCGCCAGATCACCGTCCCCCGATCTCCTAACGCGGCGGCGAGCATGTTCGCGCCATCGGCATGGGTGCGGCCGTAATCCTGCGGGCCCGGCTGGCCTTCCGAGTTGGCCTTGACCAGAACGCCCCCGAAATCGGGTATCGCAGTATAGATTTCGACCGCCTTGGCCTTCCACCAGCCACGAACGGCCGGGTTCAGCGGATCGGCCGTCGTCAGGTCCCCGAGGTCGCGCGGCGCGGAGAACCGTGCCGACAGGAACACCCGGATGCCATAGGGGCGGAAGGCATCGGCCAGCCGCGCGAGCTTCGCGATATAGCGCGAGGACAGCATCAGCGGCGATGCATTGACGTTGTTCACGACCACGCCGTTTATGCCGATGGACGCATTGGCCCGGGCATAATCGATCAGCCGCGGATCGAGATGGCCCGGCAGCAGCCACCAGTCGAAGATCGAGCGGCCAGCGTACCCGCGCTCGACAAAACCATCGGGATTGTCCCAGTGATCGAGCATCCGCAACGGCAGCGCAGGCGCGGAAACCACGTCCAGCCCTGCCAACGAGCCGCCCGTCGCGAGATGGCGCAGCAAGCCGAAGCTGCCATAGAGCAGGCCCAGATCGTCATTCGCCACGATCACCACGCGGCCATCGTCGCGCAGCGTCAGGCGATATGCGCCCGCCGCCTGCTCTCGCAGTGGTGCCGCAAGCCTCGCATCCGGCCCCGCGAGCCGGTCGGCACGGGCTAGTACGACGTCCCTCTCCTGGGTCGTCGGACCAAGCAGCGCGGAAAGACCGCGCGCCAGCTCGGCCTGAGCCACGTCGAGGGTAGGAGAAGGCGCAGCGAGCAATTCCGGCGGCCCAAGATACGGCGCCGCAGCCTCCACAGCTTCCGGCGAGAGCGCGGCGTAGCGCAGCCACAACGCATGCCCATCCTCGGCCTGCGCACTCGCCATCCAGCTCAAGGCGAGGCCGCCAAGAAGCAGCTGTAGCAGCCGCACGCAGAGCGCGATGGGCCACACCCGCCATCGCCTCGATACGCCTGAATTCAGCATCCTCCTCACCATTTCGTTAGCGCTACCATCGCAGCTGGATCAGTCAACCCGCTACAACTCCGCTTGCCAATCCGGTGATGGTAGCGCTATCTCATCGACAAAGAGCAGGCGAACGACCGGCGGTTTGGTGAGGATTAAGCGATGAAATTCAACGCATTGATGAACAGGTCCGTGATTCTCGCAGCAGGTCTGGCACTGGCCGCTGGCTGTTCGAAGCCCGCTGAAGAGGTCAAGAAGGGCGAAGAGAGCAAATTCCTCGCCCAGCCGCTCGTCAGCGAAATCTATACTGCCGACCCCTCGGCCCACGTCTTCGACGGCAAGCTGTACATCTACCCCAGCCACGACATAGACGCCGGCATCCCCGACGACGATCTCGGCAGCCAGTATGCCATGCGCGACTACCGCGTGCTGGAAATGAGCGAACCGGGCGGCAAGGTCACGGTCGGGCCGGTGGCGCTGGACGTGAGCAACGTGCCGTGGGCTACGAAGAGCATGTGGGCCCCGGACGCGGCCTACAAGAACGGCACCTACTTCCTGTATTTCCCGGCCAAGGACAAGGAGGGCATCTTCCGCCTCGGCGTCGCCACCAGTGACAAGCCGATGGGGCCGTTCAAGGCCGAGCCCGAACCCATCAAGGGCAGCTTCTCGATGGATCCGGCGGTGTTCACCGACGACGATGGGACGAGCTACATGTATTTCGGCGGCATCTGGGGCGGACAGCTCCAGAAATGGGCCACCGGCAAATACGACGCTTCGATCGGCGACGTCGACCTGAAGCAGGATGACCAGCCGGCGCTCATGCCCAAAATCGCCAGGATGGCGCCGGACATGAAGGAATTCGCCGAAGCGCCCCGGGATGCCGAAATCGTCGGCAAGGATGGCAAGCCGGTGCTGGGCGGCGATCACGACAAGCGCTTCTTCGAAGCGTCGTGGATGTATAAGCACAATGGGAAATACTATTTCACGTACTCTACCGGCGACACGCATTTCCTGAACTATGCGATTGGCGACAGTCCTTACGGACCGTTCACATACGTCGGCCATTTCCTGCTGCCCGTGCAAGGATGGACTTCGCATCACTCGATCGTCGATTGGAAGGGGAAGACCTGGCTCTTCTTCCACGACACGCAGCTGAGCGGAAAGAACCACCTGCGCAACGTCAAGATGACAGAGCTGCACTTCAATCCGGATGGGACGATCCAGACGATCGATCCGTTCGTCCGCTGATCGCGGACCCGGAGGTGAACGGATAGCGCTGGGTGTTCCTGGGAATCGACATCGGCACGTCGGGCGTGAAGGCAGTGGTGGTGGATTCCGCCGGCGCCGTCGCCGCGCAGGGCACCGCAGCCCTCACCGTGCAGCGGCCCTATCCGCTGTGGTCCGAACAGAGCCCGGAGGCCTGGTGGTCCGCCACGACCGCCGCGATCCGTTCGATTCCGCGGGACGTTCGCCACGCCGTGCGAGGCATCGGAATTGCCGGGCAGATGCATGGCGCCACGCTGCTCGGGGCCGATGACAAGCCTCTGCGCCCGGCCATCTTGTGGAACGACGGCCGCAGCCATGCCGAGGCCGAGCATCTGGACACGGCAAGCCCGCAGTTCCGGGCGGTCGGCGGCAATATCGTCATGCCCGGGTTCACCGCGCCCAAGCTCGTCTGGACGCGCGAACATGAGCCGGCGATCTTCGATGCCGTGCGCAGCGTTCTGCTGCCCAAGGACTACGTGCGCCTGCGCATGACGGGTGAGAAAGCATCCGACATGTCCGACAGCGCGGGAACGCTGTGGTTAGACGTGGCCAATCGGTGCTGGAGTCCTGAACTCCTGGCGCTCTGCGGTCTGGACATCGAACAGATGCCCACGCTGGTCGAAGGGACGGACCAGACCGGTTCGCTGCTATCCGAAGTCGCCGAGCTATGGGACATACCCGAAGTGCCCGTCGCGGGCGGTGGAGGCGACAACGCCGCGGGTGCAGTCGGCATCGGCGTGGTCGCAGATGGAGATGCCCTGCTCTCGCTCGGAACCTCCGGAGTGATCTTCGTCGCGAATGCCGAATTCCGCCCCAATCCGGCGCGAGCGGTTCATGCCTTCTGCCATTGCCTGCCGAGCCTGTGGCACCAGATGGCAGTCCACCTTTCGGCCGCCTCGTGCGTCGACCTTGCCGCACGACTGATCGGTGCGGAGAGTGCCGCGAGCCTCTTCGCGCTGGCGGAAACGGCCGGACCGGCGAGCGGACCGGAACTCTTCTTCCCCTATCTTTCCGGCGAACGCACGCCGCATAACGACGCGCAAGTACGCGCCGGCTTCCTGCGCATAGACAATGACACCGATAGGGGCCGGCTCGCGCAGGCAGTGCTTGAGGGCGTCGCTTTCGCCCTCGCCGACGGGCTCGACGCGCTGCGCGGCGCAGGGACCGAAGTGGAAAGCCTGCGGGTCATCGGTGGCGGCGCGCGATCGTTCTATTGGGGTGAGACGATCGCGGCCGCGCTCGATGTGGAACTGGTCTACCTGCGCGGCGGAGAAGTCGGACCGGCCATGGGCGCGGCACGACTAGCGCAGATCTGCGTCGACGGCGGCACACCGAACGAAGTCTGCGAGGCACCGCCGGTCGCGCGGCGCATCGCCCCGGACCCCGAACTGGCAGAGCGGCTGGCGCCCAAACGCGCCGATTTCATCGCCGCTTACCCTCGCATCGCACCAAGGAAGATGTCATGAGTATCAACTATTTCGCGGACGTTCCGCCCATTCGCTACGAGGGGCCGGAAACTCGCAACGAGCTCGCCTACCGCTACTACGATAAGGACAGGATCGTGCTGGGCAAGCGGATGGAAGACCATCTGCGCTTCGCGGTCTGCTTCTGGCACACGTTCTGCTGGCCCGGCAGCGATGTGTTCGGCGCCGGCACCTTCAACCGTCCGTGGCATGCTGGTTCGAACGATCCGACCGCTGCGGCGGTCAAGCGTGAGGCGGCGTTCGACTTTTTCAGCAAGCTAGACGTTCCGTTCTACTGTTTTCACGACGTCGACGTGATGGCCCAGGCCGAAGGGGTGGCCGATCATCGCGCGAAGCTGGCTGAAGCCGTCGACGATCTCGAGCGGTTGCAGGCCGCCACCGGCCGCAAGCTGCTGTGGGGCACCGCCAACCTGTTCAGCCATCCGCGCTATGCCGCGGGGGCGGCGACCAACCCCGATCCCGAAGTCTATGCTTTCGCGGCGATGCAAGTGCGCGAGGTACTCGAAGCCACTCACCGGCTCGGCGGGGCGAACTACGTCCTGTGGGGCGGGCGCGAGGGCTACGAGACGGTGTTGAACACCGATCTCAAGTGCGAAATGGACAACTTCGGCCGCTTTCTTTCGATGGTGGTCGAACACAAGCACAAGATCGGCTTCACGGGGACAATCCTGATCGAACCCAAGCCGCACGAGCCGACAAAGCACCAATACGACTTCGACACGGCGACCGTGTACGGCTTCCTCAAGCGCTACGGGCTCGAAGACGAGGTCCGCGTCAACATTGAGGCGAACCACGCCACCTTGGCCGGCCACACCTTCGAGCACGAGCTCGCGATGGCGACCGCGCTGGGTATTTTCGGCTCGATCGACGCCAATCGCGGCGATCATCAGAACGGCTGGGACACCGATCAATTCCCCAACTCGGCTGAAGAACTGACGCTGGCCATGCTCGAAGTGTTGCGCGCCGGCGGCTTCACCACCGGCGGTTTCAATTTCGATTCCAAGGTGCGCAGGCAATCGATGGCCCCGGTGGACCTGTTCTACGGTCACGTCGGAGGCATCGACACGGTCGCCCGCGGCCTGTTGAACGCGGCTGCGATCATCGAGGACGGACGCATCGATGGCCTCAGGGCGGAACGGTACGCGGGCTGGAAGGGCGAGTTCGGCCAGAGCCTTGCTGGTCTGGATCTCGCCGGAATTGCCGATCTTGCCGGGACAAGGGCGCTGAATCCGGCGCCGCGCTCAGGACAGCAAGAACGGCTCGAGAATCTCATCAATCGCTTTTGCTGAAAGCTTGCCGGGCAGCGCACGGTCGCTTCTGCGCGTGCCTGCCCGGTGCAATGGGAGAAAGATTACCGTGGCTAGAACCAGTCGACGCATCTCGATTTTCGCGCCGAGCCGCACCGCGTTTTCGATCTCGTCCGCGCTATGCCTGTGCGCCGCTCCGGCCGTTGCCCAAGGATCGCCGCAAGTGCCGCCCCTGGCGGAGTTCTTCCAACCGGCGGCGGGCAGTCCGATTGCACCTGACGAGGACGGCTTTCTGCGCCGATGGCTGCTGCTCGAGCCGGTCGCCAAGCCAAACCGGACGAATGCTGTCTTCACCGGCGGATATATTCGAAGGGAACTGTCCCCGGCCACATTCCCCGGCGATTTCGACGCCATCCCGCGCGATGGCCTGACGGTGAAGGCTCCCGAGCCGCTGCGGTGGCACGCGCTCGATTCCAAGCTGTGGGACGTCAAGCTGTTCAACTTTGCCCAGGCGCTCGACAAGCCCAAATACGGCGTTGTCTTCTGGGTGGTGACGGTCGTGAACAGCCCGCGCGACATGGCGGACGTGCGGATGGCTGTCGGTTCCAACTCTGCATCGCGCTGGTGGCTCAACGGCGAGGAGGCGGTTGACCTGTTCGATGATCGCCGAATGGTGATGGACGACGTGCTGTCGGACCGGCTGACCTTGCGCAAAGGACGCAACGTCATTCGCGGAGCCATCATAAACGGCCCCGGGCTGAGCGATTTCTGCATGCGCTTCGTGGACGAGGACGGCCGTCCGATCCGCGACATCACCATCGACGTGAAGTGACGGGGGCCGCGACCATGACCATCATTCCGCGAAGCAAGCCGACGGCGATCGCCACCCTGGCCACCCTGGCCGCTCTGGCCCTGGGCCTTGCCGCACCGGCAAGCGCCCAACTGGCCGGCGAGGTCTTCATTCACGATCCTTCCACCATCACGCTTTCCGACGGCAAATGGTACACCTTCGGAACGCGCGGCGGCGGTCTGGTCTCGGAGGACGGCTGGACCTGGCACGGCGGTCCGGTGCGTCCGGGCGGCGGCGTCGCGCCCGATGTCATCAAGATCGGCGAGCGCTACTATGTCGCCTACGCGGTCGGCGGCGGCGGGATGAGCGGAGGCCATGCCAGCCAGATCAAGATCATGTGGACCAAGAGCCTCGATCCCGCCTCACCGGATTTCGAATACCACGATGTCGGCGTGGTCGCATCGAGCGACGGAATCGAGAACAACGACGCGATCGATCCCGCCTTCCTCTATGTCGGTGGACACCTCTGGCTCAGCTACGGCACCTATTTCGGGACAATTCGCATCGTCGAACTGGATCCCGCTACCGGGCAGCGCGTCGCCGGAAACGAACCGGTCGACATCGCGATCGACATGGAGGCCACCGCCCTGCTCCATCGCGACGGCTGGTATTACCTGCTCGGCACGCACGGCACCTGCTGCGATGGGCCCAATTCTACCTACAATATAAGAGTTGGCCGCGCGAAAAACGTGCTCGGCCCCTATCTCGACAACATAGGCATCCCCTTGCTGCGGGGCGGCGGCAAGTTCGTCGCCGGTGCAAGAGGGCGGTATCTGGGCGCAGGCCATTTCGGCCTGATCGATCTAGGCGGCGGCATGGAGAAATTCTCCATGCACTATGAAGCGGACATGGATCGCAGCGGCCGCAGCGTGCTGGCGATCGAGCCGCTGATCTGGCGCGACGGGTGGCCCGTCGCCGGCAGCAACCTCGCAGCTGGAACTTACGAAATTCAATCAGAACGCAGCGGTAATGCGCTGCAACTCAAGACAGACTTCGTGCGGATCGCCTTCGATCCGCGCCGCAGCTTCATGGCCAAGCCGACAGACCCGGTGAGCCCCCTGCCCGATCAGACACTTGCGGAGAATCGCGCGGTCTGGCCGGATGGGAACATCCGCGTCGATCTGTCAGCCTACATGGTCCGGCCGAACCAGCAGTGGACCATCAAGCCGGTGCCGGATGCCGGAGGCTATTTCGGGGCACCGTTCTACAGCATCACGATCGCTGGAACGGACCGGGCCCTGGCGGTGAGGCCCGACGGGGAGGAAGTGGAAACCGTCGCGGCCTTCACCGGCGCCGACGCGCAATTGTGGCGCATCGATCAACTGACCGACGAGACATATCGCATCACGCCGAAGCGCCAGCCTCGAAAGGGCGATGACGTGGCCCTGGTCGCCATCGGGACGAGCACACCGACCCTGACCCGGTTCGATCCCGCGAGCGATGCAGGACGCTGGCGTTTCCGCACGCCGTGACCAAAGGTTTCAGGCCCGAAGGTTGCGACGCAACGTGAGCGAGCCGTCTTTTTCGAGTGGCTGGCGGCTGGCCCAGTTCACCGGATAGCGCACGCCCTTCACTTCGAGCTCGGCCTTGAGCCGCAAGCCGGTCCAGTCGCGCGCGTCGGGCAGGACGAGTTCCGCCTGACGGATGCCGCTTGGCTTCGGATAGCCCGGATCGACACAGCCGCTTGCAAGGATTCGGCCCTGCTCGTCCGCCAGGCTGAGGCGCAACACGCCGGGGACCGCCGCGACGCCGTCGTTGGCAAGGCCCACCACGACCGCGGTGGCGCCGCCCCGCTCGAATGCCCACACGAAAGCGGGATAGACCCGGTAACCAATCCGCCGGGCAATGCGGTCGATCGGCTCGGGGTACTTGTCGTAATAGCTGAGCACGTTGGCGGCAGCTTCGTTGTGCCAGTTCCAGATCGACCAGTAGTTCGCACCGACCGCGAGCACGTGATCGACGATCTGTTCGGTGTAGGTTACGCCGTCCTCGATCCCGAGCTGGTCCGGTTCCCCGGTGGTCATACCCACTTCGCTGATCGCGGCGATCCACGGCGGACGGTTGCTCAGCGCCTCGATTTGTTGGTTCTCGATGAAGATGGTGTCGCTGCGGATCCAATTGCTGCTCCGCACCGTGCGGTCGAGCATGGCGGCATTGCCGACGCCGTTGAAATCCGGCTGGGTGTTGGTGACGATCGGCGTCTTGGTCCACGCGGCGAGCTGGACTTCGAGCATGTCCATCCAGGTTCGCTCGGCGGCCGCGTCGCTCGGGAACTGGTGGCCTTCGAACGGCCAGCTGTGCCCCTCCCCCCAGAAGCCGTACATCATGGTGTCCATGTATTCGACTTCGGCGTTGCCGTTGAGCTGATCGGCCAGCAGCGCATTCAATTCGCGGAACGCCGCCTGATAGGCCGGGTGATCGTAGCGCGGCATCGCATGCTTCTTGCGGTAGCGGACCTCTGACGGATCGCCCGGCCACTCGCCCTTGAGCGGCACGTAAGGCACCTTATCCATCAGGAATTCCGGCATGCCCGGCTCGGGAAAGTCCGGGTTCTCGAGCATCACGCGGAAGCCGACGCGCTTGCCGTATTGCCGGGCGAGATCGAACGTGATCCGCCACCAGTCCGGCAGATCGAGCCGCCCCGGCCGCTGCTGTACCTCACGCCAGTTGGGCCGCAGGTAGATCTTGCTGGCGAACGGCAGCCGGACGATGTCTTCGATCGATTTCTCCAGCGTCTCGCCGGGGATACGCGGCGGGCCGGTGTCGCCCGAGACGTAGGCGGTGAGGCCCATACCGAAGTTGGGCACGATTTCGCGCGACGGGCTGGTCGCCATGACCACTTCGCCGCCCGGCGCTACGGCTCCCGGCCCGTAATTGGAGAACGGGCCCTGATAGAGCCGGTCGGACACCTGAGGCGCAGAGCCCCAGTCGTAGCCTGCCCAGTCGTGCTCGGGGATTTCCGCCCGCGCGGCGCTGGCGGAGAGCGCCGCGCTCCCCGCCGCCACGGCGGCGCCCGATTGCAGGAACCGCCGACGGTCCACGGCGGACCTAGAGCCGGCCGCGGACGCCGAAGAAGAACGTCCGGCCCGAATATTCGTAGAAATCGGGCACGTTGCGATAAGTGTTGAACCGCTTGGTCTCGGACCCGAGCAGGTTCGAACCTTCGACATAGACCTGGAACTGGTCGGTCAGGTCATACGCCAGGCTGGCCGAAACTTCGTGGTAGGGGTCTTCCTCTATCGGAAGGTAATCGATCAGGCCGGACTGCGCCGAGGTGTAGTGGGAAGCGTAGTTGTACGAGGCCTGCGCGTGGATACCGTGGTTCTCGTAGAACACCTTGAAGTTGGCCGAGAACGGGATTGCGCCCGCCAACTTGGTGGTGGTGTCGCCGCTGGTTGCGCGCGAATGGTTGTACGTCGCATTCGCCTGCACGCCGAGGCCGTTGTCGAGGAAGTACTGGATGCCCGCCTCGAGGCCGTAGACGTTGGCGGAATCGCCGTTCAGCGTCTCGACCCTGATGAAGTCGAACGAGGTCGGCTGGCCCGCGGGCTGATCCGATGGCGAAATCGTCACGTCGACCGGCATCGAGGTCACGAAATTCTCGATGTGCTTGTAGAACGCCGCGAGGGTTATCGCGAGCCGGTCGGAATCGTAGAATTCGAGCGAGATGTCCGCCTGATCAGCAGTGGTCGGCTTCAGGTTCGGGTTGCCCGCATCGTAGATGATGAAGGTGCCAGACGACGCCGAGGACGCGTCGCTTGCCGATGACAGCTGGTCGAAGGTGGGCCGGGCGATCGCCTTGGATGCCGCCAACCGCAGCCGGAGCTGGTCGGTAAAATCGTAGGAGAAGTTGGCCGATGGCAGCCACTTGGTATACTCGCCGCCACCGTTGACCGGATCGGATTCGTTGAACTGCACGTCGTAATCGGCCTGGTTGCCGGCGCGCTTCACGATGCTCTTGATCGTGGTCGAATAACCGTTCGATGAGACCTTGGTGTTGACCACCCGCAGGCCCACGTCGCCGCGCCAGTTGCTGCCTTCGAAATTGGCCTGGAGGTAGCCGGCGAAGGTCCGTTCGGTGATGTAGAACGACAGCGGAAGATCCGGCTGGATCACCTGATCCGAATAGCCGACCGGATAGGGCTCGCCGGTTTCCGGATTGAGCACCGCCGGGTTGTTCTCCGAGCGGGGCAGCGCCGCGAGATAGGTATCGATGTCGAACACCGCGAAGTTACGCGGGAAATTGCCCTTCTGCTTGAACAGCAGGTTGTCGACCGGGAAGCCGCGGATCACGTCCGCACCGATCTCGCCGAAGGTAAACGGATAACCGCAGAAGTTGCACTCGGTCGCGAGGTTGTCGATCACCGTGTCGCGCTTCTTGCGGTCGGTCCATGAGCCGCCGGCCGCGATCGAATGGAGGATGCCGCCGGTCTCCAGTGTGCCGTCGAACCGCGCACCTTGCGTGACGTCCTTAAGGTTGTCGCCGCCGATGCCGATGTAATGCGCGCGGTAGTCATCGTTGGTCGCTTCGGAGAGCGGACGGCCGCCGGGAATGGTGATGTCGAGGTCCGGCAATCCGCCCTCGCGGGTGGCGAACACCCCACTCGATTCGGTGATGCCTGCCACGACGAAGCGCTGCTTGCCGCCAGCGTTGCGCGTCGCCTGGCCGCGATAACCGTCGAACGCGAGTTTCAAGGTGTCGGTCGGGTTCCAGTCGAGATGGCCGCCGATCTGGTAGGTCTTGACCGTGCGCGGCTCATCGGTGGTTAGCACTTCGGCGACGAGATCATTGATCGTAAAGTTGGTGACGACGTTGTTCTCATCCACTCGCACGGTCGACGGGTCCCACTTGATCGGGGAGTCGAGATCGTTGCGCGGGCTTAGGAAGTTCGACTGGCGGTAGTTGTGCTCGATGTCCTTGTAGTGGCTGTAGAGTCCATCGATGGTCAGCGTCATCCGGTCGGACGGCTTCCACTGCAGCGCGCTCGACACGCCCAGCCGGGTGCGTTTGCCGAGCACGATGCCGTTCGAATAGAAGTCTGGCCAGATGTATTCCTCTCCGTCGTCGTCGATCTGGCCGTTGCGGTTGAAGTCGAACTGCTGGCCGACTTCGGTGTCGCTGGTGGGGGAATATTCGCCCAGGTTGTCCGTCCGCAGCTTGTATTGCGAGTAGGTCGCCGAGACGAGGAAACCGAGCGTGTCGTCGGCGAAAGTGTCGCTGAACACGCCCGAAGCCTTGTAGCCGAACTTCTTCGACAAGTCGTTGTACTGGCCTTCGACCGAGCCCGAGAAATGCATGCCGGACTGGTCGAACGGGCGCGCCGTGCGCAAGTCCACGTTGCCGCCGATGCTGCCCTCGAGCGAGGACGCCTGCACCGCTTTGGCGACTTCCGCGCCCGAGATCATTTCCGAGGGCAGCACGTCGAACGCGAAGGCGCGGTCGGTGGAATCGGTCGGCAGGATGCGGCCGTTGAGCGTGGTGATGGCGAATTCCTCGCCCAGGCCGCGGATGGTAATGTTTCGACCCTCGCCGCGTCCGTCGCGGCCGACTGTCACGCCCGGGATGTTGCCGAGCGCTTCGGCGACGTTGCGGTCGGGGAACTTGCCGAGTTCCTCGGCGGAGATCGCGTCGACGATCGTGCCCGAATTGCGCTTGGCCTCGATCGAGCGCAGCAAGCTGCCGCGCACGCCGCGCACCACGATCTCGTTACCCGGCGTCGCGCCATTGGCACCGGCCTGGTCGGTGGCGGCGTCCACCGTATCGGGCGCCTGGGCGCCGCTGTCCTGGGCGCAAGCAGAGCCGGCGCCGAGCAGCGCAGCGGCGCTCGCGCTAGCCAGAAACAGATATCGCATCGTTCCGAGAAACCTCATTGCCTGAACCCCTTTAGTAGGATCGTTCACCCGCGCCGCGCCCGATCTTTCGGTTTGCAGCCATCTTGTCGCTTAATTGCTATCTCCAACGACTTTCCTGTGTCAAATCGAAATTTAACGAAACTTGCGGTCCCGATTGATTGCGGTTGGCGGGGTTGATAGGGAGTTTCAAAGGGTGAGGAAGGGTTCAGCGTTGCGTCCGACACGAGATACCAGCGAAAGGCGCCAGCAGATCAGCGCCATGGTGCGCGAGCGCGGCAGCGTGCAGGTCGCGCCGCTGGCAGAGCAGTTCGGCGTGTCGATGCAGACAATCCGCAAGGACCTGCACTTCCTCGGCCAGCGCGGCGTGACCGAGCGATCCTACGGCGGGGCGATCCTGGCGGACGCAATCAACGTCATCAGCGAGCCGCGGCTCGACGCCAAGCGGGCGATTCACACCGACGAGAAAGTCCGCATCGGCCGGCTGGCCGCGGCGATGGTGGCGCCGGGGCAGTCGATCGTGCTCGATTCGGGCACCACTACGCTCCAGATTGCGCAGCACCTGCCCGACGATGACAGCATCACCGTCCTCACGAACGACTTCGATGTGCTCTCGGAACTGAGCAAGAGGAGCCGCATCAAGATCGTCATGCTCGGCGGGGCACTGCGGCGGCAGAACATGGCGTTCTACGGCGCGCAGACGATGAGTGCGCTGAGCGATCTTCACGTCGACAAGCTGTTCCTCGGGGTCGACGGCTTCGACGTGGAGCGCGGCATCACCACTCATTATGAGCCGGAGGCGATGCTCAACCGCGCGATGGTTCAGGCGGCCCGGCAGGTGATCGCGGTGACCGACGCTTCGAAGTTCGGGAAGGTGTGCCTTCACCGCATCATCAGCGTCAGCGAGATTACCGATCTTGTGACCAACGACGATCCGCCGGAAGACATTCGCGCCGCCGGGGACCGGCTGGGGTTCAAGATTCACCGGGCCTAACCGCTGGCACTCACCGGGCGCTCACCCTTCGTGCAGGAACTTGCGGTGGGCGTTGTTGTGGTAGATCTTGTCGATCACCGATCTGGGTAGGGCGAGGCCCTTCACATCGGCCTTGATGGCATCGATGCGCTGGGGGAGCGGCGTCGCCAGATAACGCCAGTCGGACCGCCAGGTATCGTCCGCCTCCTTGGCGAAATCGTCACCGGTGGAGGGCGGATTTTGCGCCCGCGCGTCCGGATCGGGTGGGTTGTGAGTCAGGTCGGTGCCGTAGATCAGCCGGTCCTGGTATTTGATGATGAAGTTGCGCACCCGGTCGTAATTCTGGTTCGACTGGTTCTGCAACTCGCTCATCCGCGCGGCCATGTCGACTGAGGCATTGGGGAAGCGGTCGAGGAATTCAGCGACGCGATCGACGTTCCATTCGAGGCTGGCGAGGTGCGCGCCGACGAACGACAGCTTCGGATGGAACGCCACGAAGCGGTCACGCGCGGCCATCAGCATCTCATAGCTCGGCTCCTCCGGGTGGAGGTACATGTAGTACTCGGGATGCTCCTTGAAGTAGCTGGTGTCGTTGTCCGTCGTCATCTGGTCGAGCGGCAGCCAGCAGTTGCGCGGTTCCCCCTGGTGCGCGATCAGCGGGACGCCGGCTTGCCGGATGTGCTCCATCACCGGATCGAAGCGCGGATCATCGAGAAACACGCGGTTTCCCTGCGCATCCTTCTCCACCATGCCGATGTTCTTCCACACCTTCACCGCGATCGCCCCGTTGGCGAACGCATCGTCGAGCGTGCGAATCGCCTGATCGGCCCAGCCCGGCGTACCGAAGCCCTTCATCGTGAATGCAGTGGCATAGTGGAACAGCTGGGGATCGGCCTGGCGCAGCTTGCGCGCGACCGCGGCCTGGCGCTCCAGCGGCGGGAAATCGGGGTAATCGACGTTGATCGACAGCAGTTCGAACCCGTCCTTGCGCGCGATGTCGAGAAACGCCGTGCTGTCGACGTTGGCGTGGACGTGGGAATCGAACTTCGGGACTTTGGCGAAGTCGGCTTCCGAATAGGTGTCCGAGGCCGTCGCCGCGAGAGACGGCGCGGCCGTCGCCGCCAGCAACAGCGCGCAGATAGTCCAACGAGCTCGCATCCCCTTCTCCTTTCGCACGAAAACGAAATAAATCGCGCACCATATTTTGTTTCGATTTGCGTTAAGCGCGCTTTCTGTGCAAGTTATTTTGCCAGAGCCCGCGCGCTGCGGAGCTCGGCAGCAGGAGCGCCGGAATGCCCAGTCCCGCCCTTTCGCGCCGGCAGGCGGTGGCCGCATTGATGGGCGGCAGCTCGATGCTGGCCGCGACCGCGATATTCCCGACCCGCGCCTTCGCGGCGACGGCGCCACTCGCCACGCTGACCGACGGCACGCTCGGAATCGAGTTCGACGGATCGATGTTTTCGCGTGTTTCCCGCGCCGCCAAGGCGCTCACCGCGATGGCGCCGACAGATGCGCTCTATCTGGCCGGCGGAACAACCGTCGACCGGTTCGTGCTGCTCGACCGCAAGAGCGAGAAATTGTCCGATATCCACGGATCGGGCACCCGCCACACTCTGCAAGGCGCATCGGGCGAGCAGCTCGAGAAGACCGTCTCGGTGTCGTTCCACGACCGCTATCCGGGTGTCGCCCTGATCGACACACGCTACCGCAATGCCGGCAAGCGGCCCATTGCCGTCGCCGGTTGGCGCGCCTCGTCGTACACCTTGCTCACCGATCCCAAGGGGGCATGGACCTATTCGGGCGCATCGCACCCGGATCGGCGCGACTGGATCCAGCCGGTCACACCCGGCTTTGACCAGCGCAACTTCATGGGAATGAACGCGTCGGACTACGGCGGCGGAACGCCCGTAGCGTCGGTGTGGCGGCCCGATGCCGGCCTCGCGGTGGGCCATGTGGAAACCGTGCCGCGGCTCGTCTCGGTGCCGGTGTCTCACCAGCTCGAAGGCGCGCACGTCGGCATGGAGTCGCGCGACGCCGTGCTGCTCCGGCCGGGCGAGTCCTTCGATTTGCCGCGCGTGTTCGTGATGGCGCACACAGGCGATCACTTCCGTCCGCTCGAAGCCTATCGGAAGATCATGGCGGAGCGCGGCCTCGCCGCCCCGCGAGTGCCTGACGCGAGCTACGAGCCGATCTGGTGCGCCTGGGGCTACGAGCGCAACTTCACCGCCGAACAGATCTACGGCACCTTGCCCAAGGCCAAGGCGGTCGGCCTCGATTGGGCAGTGCTCGACGATGGCTGGCAAACGTCCGAAGGCGACTGGAAGGTCGACCGGACCAAGTTCCCGCGCGGGGGGGCCGACCTCAAGGCCTTCGCCGACACGGTCAAGGCGGCCGGCATGCGTCCGCGCCTGTGGTACGCGCCGCTCGCCGCCGATCCGGGCACCGATCTGCTGCGCGATCACTCCGACATGCTGCTGCTCGACCGCGATGGGCAGGCCCAGAACGTCAGCTGGTGGGACGCGTTCACCCTATGCCCTGCCTATGAGCCGGTGGTCGAATACTTCCGCGGGCAGGTGCGCACGATCATCGGCGAATGGGGCTTCGAGGGAATCAAGTTCGACGGTCAACACCTCAACGGCGTCGCGCCGTGCCACAATCCTGCGCACAACCACGCGCGGCCGGAGGAATCGTTCGAGAAGCTGCAGGATTTCTGGAAGGCGATGCACGACACCGCCATCGCCATCAATCCAGAGGCGGTGATCGAAATCTGCCCGTGCGGCGATGCCTTTGCGTTCCACAACATCCCGGCGATGAACCACACGCCGGCGTCCGATCCCGAATCCTCGTGGCAGGTGCGGCTCAAGGGCAAGACCTTCAAGGCGCTGATGGGCCCTTCGGCGCCGTATGCCGGCGACCATGTCGAGCTGAGCGACGGGGGCAACGATTTCGCCTCCAGCTACGGCGTCGGCGCGGTTCTCTCGACCAAGTTCACATGGCCCAGGGACACCGATCGCCCAATCGACCGACTGCCGCCCGGGGGCTTCCTGCTGACACCGGAGAAGGAGCAGGTCTGGCGCCAGTGGATCGCGCTCTACCGCAAGAACATGCTCCCCAAGGGCACCTATCGCGGCGAGCTCTACGACATCGGCTTCGACAAGCCCGAAGCGCACGCGGTCGAGGCCGGCGGAGCGATGCATTACGCGTTCTTCGCCGACAAATGGGACGGGCCGATCGACCTGCGCGGGCTCGGCAAGGGCCGCTATCGCCTGACCGATCCGATCAGCGGTCGCTCGCTCGGCACGGCGACGGCCGCCGCGAACAAAGTGACGGTCGCATTCGAACATTCGCTGATCGTCGAAGCCACCCCGATCACAGGAGATGCCGCATGACCGTTGCGCCCGCCGCCCACCGGGCGTGGCTGATCTATGCCGTCACCACCGTGGTGCTGTGGGGTTTCTGGGGCGCGTTCTCGAGCGTCTCGCCGGAGCGCGGATTTCCCGAGACGCTGGTCTATTGCGTGTGGGCGCTGACGATGATCCCGCCGGCACTGATCGTGCTCGCGCAGGCCAGGTGGCGGGTGGATTTCTCGGCGCGCGCGATCCTCTATGGCCTGGCGATTGGACTGCTCGGCGCTGGCGGCCAGCTGGTCCTGTTCTACACCGTGGTGCGCGGCCCCGCGTACCTGATCTTCCCGATCATCTCGCTATCCCCGGTGGTGACGATCGCGATGTCGTTCTTCCTGCTGGGGGAGCGGACCGGCAAGCTCGGCGTCGCGGGCATCGTGCTCGCGCTGCTGGCGCTGCCGACGTTCGACTTCGTGCCGCAGGCCGGCGATCCGGTGCAGGGATCGACGTGGTTCGTGCTCGCCCTGATCGTCATGGTCTGCTGGGGGGTGCAGGCGTACTTCATGAAGGCCGCAAACAACGTCATGACCGGGGAGAGCATCTTCTTCTACATGACGCTCACCGGCCTGCTGCTCGCCCCGGTGGCCTATGCGATGACCGATTTCTCCAGGCCGATAAACTGGGGCGCGGACGGGCCGCTGCTCGCCGCGGGCATCCAGGTGCTCAACGCGATCGGCGCGCTCACGCTGGTGTTCGCGTTCCGCTACGGCAAGGCGATCGTGGTCGCGCCGCTCAGCAACGCAGGGGCGCCGCTGGTCACGGCGGTGATCTCGCTGATCGTGGCCGGGGTTGTCCCCGGCGAGCTCAAGTTGATCGGCCTGGCACTGGCGCTCGTCGCAGCGGTGTTGCTGGCGATCGAGCCGGACACGGCCGACGCGGCGAAGGAAGAAGAAGCCGAAGCGGAGTCGCCGCTTTCCAGTCTCGGGTAATTTCGTTTCGTTTCTTTTTGTAGTGTTTGTCGCGCCGCCTCATATAATGGTGGGCAAGAAAGAAGATCGTCATGCACGCCATCCGCTCGCTGATCGACCGTCACAAATCGGGGGAAACGGTCGGCATCGCGTCGATCTGCTCCGCCCATCCGCTCGTCGTGGAAGCGGCGTTCGTCCACGCGCTGCGCCGCCGCTCGTCGCACGTGCTGATCGAGGCAACCTCGAACCAGGTGAACCAGGACGGCGGTTATACCGGCATGGACCCGGCGGCGTTCCGCACCTTTGTTGAAGCCATTGCCAGGCGCGCGGGATTTCCCGTCGAGAACATCATCCTCGGTGGCGACCATCTCGGCCCCAACGCCTGGACCGCCCTTCCCGCGCGGGACGCGATAGCGAAGGCCGAGGTGATGGTCGGCGCCTACGTCCGCGCCGGTTTTCGCAAGATCCATCTCGACTGCTCGATGAGTTGCGCGGACGACCCCGTGCCACTGCAGGAGCAGGTGATCGCGGAGCGTGCGGCACAGCTGTGCCGCGCGGCGGAGAATGCCTTCGGGGGCACGCCCGGGGATGCCCCGGTCTATGTCATCGGCACCGAGGTGCCGGTGCCCGGCGGCGCGGCGGAGGACCTGGAGGAGCTGGCCGTCACCACACCCGACGCCGCGTTGGCGACGCTCGACATGCACCGCGCCCTGTTCGCCCAGCAGGGCTTGGGAGATGCGTGGGACCGGGTAATCGCCACCGTGGTGCAGCCGGGCGTCGAGTTCGACCACGACAAGGTTGTCGACTATCGGCCCAAAAAGGCCCGCGCGCTGAGCGCCGCGATCGAGCCGGTCGAGCACATCGTGTTCGAAGCCCATTCGACCGACTACCAGACGCCGGAAAACCTCGCCGCACTGGTGCGCGATCACTTCGCGATCCTCAAGGTCGGCCCCGGCCTCACCTTCGCGCTGCGCGAAGCGCTGTGGGGCCTCGACGCGATCGAACGCGAATGGATCGCCGCGCCCGGACGGGCGAACCTGCGCGAAGTAGCCGTCTCACGCATGCGCGGCGATCCGGCCCACTGGCGCAAGTACTACCACGAGACCGGACATGCGCTTGATCTGCAGCTCGAATACAGCCTCAGCGACCGCATTCGCTATTACTGGCCGGACACCGTGATCGCCGCGGCGCAGGACAAGCTGTTTGCCAACCTGCGCGCGTCGCCGCCGCCGATCGCGCTGGTCAGCCAGCACTTGCCGATCGCCTTCGCTGCCGCGCGGAGTGGGGGCAATGACTTCGATCCGGCCGCGCTCGTCATCGCCCATCTCGGCGCCACGCTAGATGCCTACCACGGAGCCTGTCATCCGAATGCCTGAGTCCGCCACTTCCACTGTTGCCCCCGGCGATGGCGCGGATTGCTGGACGCGTCGCGAGATCCGGCAACAACCGCAAACGCTGCGTCAGACGCAGGCCCTGCTGCGCGAGAGCCGGGGTCAGATCGAGCGCTTCCTGGCGCCACTGCTGGCAAAGCCGGACTTGCGCATCGTCCTCACCGGCGCGGGCACTTCGGCGTTCATCGGCGAGTGCCTCGCACCATGGCTGTCGCGGGTGACTCGCCGCCGGGTCGAGGCGGTCGCGACCACCGACCTGGTCAGCGCACCCGCGCTCTATTGCGAGCGCGAGGCCCCCACCCTGCTCGTCTCGTTCGGCCGCTCCGGCAACAGCCCCGAAAGCATTGCAGCGGCGCGGGTGGCCGATTCCGAGATCGCCGAAGTCCACCACCTGATCGTCACCTGCAACAGCGACGGCGCGCTGGCGCGCGACGCCGGCGACAAGGCCTATGTCGTGGTCCTGCCCGAAGCGACACACGACCGCAGTTTTGCGATGACGTCCAGCTTCACGGCGATGATGCTGGCGGCGCTGTCGATCCTCGGCGGCATCGGTGCGATGGACCAGCGAATCGACGCGATCGCCCGTTCGGTTAGCGAGGCGCTGGAAGAAGCCGAGGCCGCAATGCCGGCGCTCGCCGCGCGGAATTTCTCGCGGGTGGTCTATCTGGGTAGCGGCGTGTTCAAGGGTCTCGCCCGCGAGGCGGCGCTCAAGCTGCTCGAGCTTACCGACGGCACCGTCGTCACCGCCTTCGACACGCCGATGGGTTTTCGCCACGGGCCCAAGACGGTGGTGAACGGCGAGACGCTGGTGGTGATCTTCGTCTCCAACGATCCTTACATATCGCAATACGATCGCGACCTCATCGCCGAGCTGCGCGCCGACAGCGTAGCGGCGGAAATCCTCACCATCGCCGCCCGGCCAGAGGCGGACGACACGCTGGCTATCCGGCATCTCGACGATGCAACCGACGTGGACCTGTTGTTCCCCTACATCGTCCCCGCGCAACTGTTCGCGCTGTCCGCGTCGCTGGCGCGCGGGATGACGCCCGACACACCCAACGCCTCGGGCGTGGTCAATCGGGTGGTCCAGGGCGTGCGCATTCACCCGCTGGCCGGCGCATGAGCGGGCGCCGCTGCTATCTCGGCGTCGATGGCGGCGGGACCAAGACCGAGTTCGTCTGCGTCGACGAAGACGGCGCCATTCTCGCGAGCCACCGCGAGGCGACGACCTACCATCTCCAGGTGGGACTTGAGGGTGCCGGGAAGGTCATTCGCAAAGGCATCGCGGCGATCTGCGAGGCGCTCGATATCGCGCCCGGCGATCTCACCTACACGTTCTTCGGACTGCCGGCGTTCGGCGAGGACAGCGTGATCGACCCCCAGCTCGATCGGCTGTGCGGCGAGGCGCTCGGCCACGATCGCTATCGCTGCGACAACGACATGGTGTGCGGCTGGGCCGGGTCGCTCGGCTGCGAGGACGGCATCAACCTCGTCGCAGGGACCGGCTCGATCGGTTACGGCGAGCGCCGCGGGCGCAGCGCCCGCGTCGGCGGCTGGGGCGAAGTCTTTAGTGACGAAGGTTCGGCCTACTGGATCGCCATCGAAGGGTTGCGCGCCTTTACCCGCATGAGCGACGGGCGCACACCGCGCGGCCCGCTCTACGATGCGTTCCGCGAGGCACTGTCGCTGCAGGATGATATCGAGGTGTGCGAGCGTGTCATGGGCGAGCGCGGACTCACCCGCGACCAGATCGCGGCGCTCGCCCCGGTGGTGGCGCAGGCGAGCGAACGCGGCGACGACGCGGCGCGCGCGATCCACCTCCGCGCCGCCGGCGAACTCGCGGAGATGGCCCAGGCGCTGCGAACCACGCTCGGCTTCGAGCAGGGCGAGACCGTGCAGATTTCCTGCTCCGGCGGCATACTGACGACGGTCGCCCCCGTCCGCAACGCGCTCAAGGATGCGATCATGAAGGTGGGTGGGTTTGCATTCATCGAGCCACGCCACCCGCCCGCCCACGGCGCCGCGCTCTATGCGAGGTGTCTGGCGCGCTCGCCCGGCTAGGCTGGCACGCCGTTATCCGCCGAAACCGGTGAGGCATCTCCCACTGGACTTTGGGTGACACAATATTTACATACCGTCCGATATGGAAAAGGTCGCCACCCGAGGACGCCCTCGCGAGTTCGATGTCGAGGATGCCCTGGGTGCCGCGCTGCGCGTGTTCTGGGCCAAAGGCTACGAGGGCGCGTCGCTTACCGACTTGACCGAGGCCATGGCGATCACGCGCCCCAGCCTCTACGCCGCGTTCGGCAACAAGGAAGCGTTGTTCAAGCAAGCGCTCGATCTCTACGAAACTGAGAAACTCGCCTACGTAAAAGGCGCACTCGCGGCGCCTACGGCCAAGGGCGTGGCGCAGCGCATGCTGGCCGGCACGATCGACAATATTACAAGTGAGTGCCGCGGCTGCCTGGGTGTGATTGCTTCCGTCAACTGCAGCAGCGAGGATTCCCCGATCCGCCAGGACGTCCGCGCTCGCGCGGAATCATCGCGACGCGCGATCGTCGAGCGGATGCAACGCGGCATCGATGATGGCGATTTCTCGATCCCGATCGATGCCGAAGCGATGACCAGTTACATGCTGGCCGTGCTGCAAGGCATCTCGGTACAAGCGGGAGCAGGCGCGAGCCGTCCTGACCTTCAGCGCGTCGCGGACGCCGCTCTGGCGATCTGGCCCAGCAAATAAACTTCTGATTTGCTGCACTGCGCAAAAAAATATCAAGCGGTACAGAAATATCGCTTGCTACTGAACGGCAGATTACATACTTATCGGTACAGAACGCTGAGCCGCCTGCGTGGTCCGTCCCGCATCCGGATTCGGAGAGCCGACTTCGACTGATTTCCACCTTCCCGGCTCCTCCGGGTGGTGGCTGCCACGACTGATGATTTTGACGCCCGGAAGCCGTGCTTTCCGGGAACGGTCAAGCGCGCCCCGGCGGCGCGGCGCCGCCTTAATGAGGACCGTCCCATGAACGACTTATCGCCGATCGAATTGAGCCAGCTCGAGAGCATCGCCAACGAGCCGGGCAACGACCGCCGTTGGCGCCGGCTCGGCTGGATCGCGCTCGTCATCGTAGGCGTCGCGCTCGCCTGGCTGTTCCTGCGCGGCAGCACCGCGCCCGCCGCGCCGCCACCGCTGCCGGTCGTGACGATCGCCGCGCCGCTGCAGCAGGACGTCGCCGAGTGGGATGACTATATCGGCCGCTTCGAGGCCAGCCGCAGCGTCGAGCTGCGCCCGCGCGTCTCGGGCCAGATCACCGGCGTGCACTTCAAGGACGGCCAGATCGTCCATCAGGGCCAGCCACTGTTCACGATCGACCCACGTCCATACCGTGCCGCCCTCGCCGAAGCGCAGGCCGGCGTCGCCGCGGCCCGCAGCGACCTCGCCCTCGCCCGCAGCGATCTCGAGCGCGCGCTGCGCCTGGTTGAGGCGGACGCAGTTTCCAAGAGCGAGATCGATGCCCTGCGCGCCCGCGTGACGGCCGCGCAAGCGTCTCTTGCCGGCGCCCAGGCTCGCGTGACCTCCCGCAGCCTCGATGTCGAATTCACCACCGTGCGCGCGCCGATCTCGGGCCGCATTTCCGACCGTCGTGTCGATCCGGGCAACCTCGTCGCCGCGGGCGACGGGCCGGCCGCGACCCTCCTGACCACGATCAACGCCACCGATCCGCTCTACTTCACATTCGACGGTTCCGAGGGGCTGTTCCTGAAGGGGCGCCGCGAAGGTCTCGGCAACGGGGCACCGGTCGAGATCCGACTGCAGGACGAAAGCGACTATACCCGGCACGGGACGCTCGATTTCACCGACAACGGGCTCGATCCCGCCTCGGGCACCATCCGCGCACGCGCCGTAGTGCGGAACCCCGACAACTTCCTTGCGCCGGGGATGTTCGGCAACATGCGGATGACCACCGGCCGCACCGAGAAGGCATTGCTGGTGCCCGACACCGCGGTGCAAACCGATCAGACGCGCAAGCTGCTGCTGGTCGTCGACCCGAAAGGGACCGTCGCGGCCAGAGAAGTCGAGCTCGGCCCGGTTCTCGCCGGTGGCCTGCGGGTCGTGCGTGGCGGGCTTGCCCCAACCGACCAGGTGATCATCGCCGGCACCCAGATGGCGCTGCCCGGCGGCAAGGTCAGGGCGCAGAAGGGCCGCATTGCGCCGCCCGCCAACGCCCAGGCCGAACCAGCCACGAAGCAGCCTTCCGCCGGCTAAGCCGCCCCTCCGAGCTGCCCCCTATCTCCAATCGGAGCCCGAAATGCGCCTATCTCGCTTCTTCATCGATCGGCCGATCTTCGCGGGGGTGATCGCCGTGATCATCACGCTGATCGGCGCGATCTCGTACTCCTTCCTGCCCGTGGCGCAGTACCCCGAGGTCGTTCCGCCCACAGTGACGGTCACCGCCACCTATCCCGGCGCCTCGGCCGAAACCGTGGCCGACACCGTCGCCAACCCGATCGAACAGGAGATCAACGGCGTCGACGGCATGCTCTACCTGTCGAGCGAATCCACCGGCGACGGACGAGTGACGATCACGGTCACGTTCGAGCAGGGCACCGACCTCGACGCGGCGCAAACGCTGGTCCAGAACCGCGTCGCGATCGCCACGCCGCGCTTGCCCGAGGAAGTGCAGCGCCTCGGCATCGTCACCCGCAAGACCACGCCCGACTTTCTACTGGTGGTGAACCTTATCTCGCCCGATGGATCGCTCGATCGCGAATACATCTCGAACTATGCGCAAACCCACATCAAGGACCGGCTCGCGCGGATCGAAGGCGTCGGCGACGTGCAGCTATTCGGCAGCCGCGAGCTCGCCATGCGCGTGTGGATCGATCCCGGCCGTGCGGCCGCGCTCGACCTGACCGCCAACGACATTGTCTCTGCCCTGCGCGCGCAGAACGTCCAGGTCGCCGCGGGCACGCTCGGCCAGCCGCCGAACCCGGAGAGCGCGTTCCAGCTCAACGTCGAGACGCAAGGCCGCTTCACCGATCCGCGGCAGTTCGAGGACGTGGTGATCCGTACCGATGCCGAAGGGCGCCAGGTGCGCGTGGGCGACGTCGCGCGGGTCGAGATCGGCGCCGAGAACTACAGCACCTCGGCCTATCTCGACGACAAGGATTCCGTGATCATCCCCGTGCTGCAGGAGCCGGGCTCCAACGCAATCGCCTCCGCCGATGCGGTGAAGGCGGCCATGGAAGATATGGCGTCGCGCTTCCCCGCCGGCCTCGAATACCGCATCGTCTACAACCCCACCGAGTTCATCCAGCAATCGGTCGACGCGGTGGTCGAGACGCTGATCGAGGCGATCCTGCTGGTAGTGCTGGTGATCATCGTCTTCCTCCAGAAGTGGCGCGCTGCGCTGATCCCGGTGCTGGCGATCCCCGTCTCGCTTGTCGGCACCTTCGCGGCGCTGGCGATGCTCGGCTACTCGCTCAACAACCTCTCGCTATTCGGACTGGTGCTGGCGATCGGCATCGTGGTCGACGACGCGATCGTCGTGGTCGAGAACGTTGAACGAAACCTCGAACACGGGATGACCCCGCTCGAGGCCGCACGCACCTCGATGGACGAGGTCGGCGCGGCGCTGATCGCGATCGTGCTGGTGCTGTGCGCGGTATTCGTGCCGACGCTGTTCATCGGCGGCATGTCGGGCGCGTTCTACCAGCAGTTCGCGGTGACGATCTCGGCCGCGACGGTGATCTCCCTGATCGTCTCGCTCACCCTGTCACCGGCACTCTCGGCCTTGCTGCTTCGCCACCGGGAGGCCGCCCCGGCGGGAGCCTACTGGCAGCAGCTCATCGAGAGGGCGGGCAACATCTTCAACCAGGCATTCGAGCGCTTCAGCGAAACGTATGCGGGGTGGACGGCGCGGTTCGTGGCCGTCCCCCGGCGAATGATGGCCGCTTATGCCGGCCTCATCGCGCTCACGGCGGCCGCGCTGTGGATCACCCCCACCGGCTTCATCCCGCAGCAGGACCAGGGCTACTTCCTCACCGTGATCCAGCTGCCGCCGGGCTCCGCGACATCGCGCACCGACGAGGTGATGAAGAAAGTCGCCGCACGGATGCTGCCGATTGACGGGATCGAGGGCGCAGTGATGCTTTCCGGCTTCGACGGCACGTCGGAGACGCAGTCCGCCAGTTCGGCCGCGGCCTATTGGGTGCTCGACGATTTCAAGGAACGTGCGGCCAAGGGCCAAACGGTCGAGAAGCTGATGGCCGAGGCCCAGGCCGCCACCGCCGACATCAACGAGGCGCGGCTGATGATCGTCAAGCCGCCGATCATTCGCGGCATCGGCTCGGCCGGTGGCTTCCGCATGATGGTCGAGGACAAGGACGGCAAAGGCTACCGCGCGTTGCAGGATGCCGCCGGCAAGGTGATTGCCGAGGCCAATCGGCAGAAGGGCCTCGCCGGGGTCTACACCTTCTTCGACACCGGCACCCCGCGCGTCCACGCGGAGATCGACCGCGACAAGGCACAGCTTCTCGGCGTTCCGCCCGCGCGGATCTTCGAAACCCTGCAAGTCTACCTCGGGTCGGCGTTCATCAACGATTTCAACCTGCTCGGCCGCACCTATCGCGTCACCGCGCAGGCCGACGCCCAGTTCCGCGATGGTCCGTCCGACATTGCCAATCTCCAGACCCGCTCGCTCAATGGATCGATGGTCCCGCTGGGATCGGTAGCGACGCTCAGCGACACCACCGGGCCTTACCGGGTTACGCGCTACAACCTGGCGCCCGCGGTCGCCGTCGATGGTGATACCGCGCCGGGTTATGCGTCGGGCCATTCGCTGGTGACGATGGAGAACGCCGCGGCGAAGGTTCTGCCGCGCGGTTACGACACCGAGTGGACCGGCATCGGCTATCAGCAAAAATATGCGGGCAACACCGCCGTGCTGGTGTTCGGACTTGCCGTGCTGCTCGTCTTCCTGGTGCTCGCCGCGCAGTACGAAAGCCTGGTGATGCCGCTGGCGATCATCCTGATCGTGCCGATGTGCCTGCTGGCGGCGATGATCGGCGTAAACTTGCGCGGCATGGACAACAACGTGCTGACGCAGATCGGCCTCGTCGTGCTGATTGCACTGGCGGCGAAGAACGCGATCCTGATCGTCGAATTCGCCCGCCAGGGGGAGGCGCATGGCCTGTCCCCCGCGGAAGCCGCGGTCGAAGCGGCGCGCACTCGCTTGCGGCCGATCCTGATGACCAGCTTCGCGTTCATCCTCGGCTCGGTCCCGCTGGTGATCGCAACGGGAGCAGGCGCGGAACTGCGGCAGGCCCTCGGCACCGCGGTGTGCTTCGGCATGCTCGGCGTGACCGGTTTCGGCCTCGTGTTCACTCCCACGTTCTACGTCGTGTGCCGCGCGCTCGGCGATCGCATCGCCAGGCTGCGTAGCCGCCTGGGCCGCGCGAACCCCGCGCTCCACCCCGCCGAATAGGTGCCACCATGAAGCTACGCTCTTTCGCTCTCTCAAGCCTTTCCGCGCTCGCCTTGTCCGCGTGCGCGGCGGGGCCGGACTACGCCCTCCCCCCCAGTCCCCCTGCGTCGTCCGGCCCCTTCCTTTCAGCGGACGATCCCGCGTTCGCGCTCACGGCGCTGCCCGCCGATTGGTGGCGGCTCTACGACGATCCGACGCTCGACGGCCTCGTGTCGGATGCGCTCACGGCAAACACCGATGTGCGCCAGGCGCTCGCCCGGATCGACCGGGCCCGTGCCGGCCTGCGCGGCGCACGCGGAGACCGGCTGCCGCAGACCGGGATCGGCGCAGGTGCGACTTATGGTCGCTTGCCCGAAAGCCAGCGGTCCGCCGGTACCCCGCGCGAGGACTGGTCCTACGACGGCGGCATCGACGTCGGCTATGAGCTCGACTTGTTCGGCCGCGTCAGCCGCGGCGTCGAGGCTTCACGCGCGGACGTCGCCGCGAGCGAAGCCGATGCCGATGCGGTGCGGGTGCTCGTGGTCGCCGATACCACCCGCGCCTACGCCGACGCCGCGTCCGGCGCAGAGCGGCTGAGGGTGGCGCGAGAGATCGTCGAACTGCTCGACCAATCGCTCGGCCTTGTGCGCAAGCGCTACGACGCAGGCCTCGAGAACGGTCTCGCCGTCGCCCGGCTGGCCACTTTGCGTGAGCAGCGCGCGGCAGAAATTCCCGCGCTCGAAGCCGCGCGCGCCGCCGCGTTGTTCCGGCTGGCAACGCTTACCGGCCGGACGCCCGCCGAGCTGCCGCCCATTGCCGCTGACCGCAGCATCGCTCTGGAGATTGAGCAGCCCTTGCCGATTGGCGATGGCGCTGCGCTGCTGGCTCGGCGGCCCGATATCCGCGCGGCGGAGCGCCGGCTGGCGGCGGACACTGCGCGTATCGGGGTCGCGACCGCAGATCTCTATCCGCGCATCACCTTCGGCGGATCGATCGGATCGACCGGGCCGAACATCGGTGATATCTTCGGTGGCGGGCCGCTGCGCTGGCTGCTCGGACCGCTGCTGAGCTGGTCGTTCCCTAATCAGGAGCCAATCCGGGCGCGGATCGACGCTGCGGAGGCGGACACCAAGGCTTCGCTGGCGGCGTTCGATGGCACCGTGCTCAGGGCGCTGGAGGAATCCGAGGTCGCGCTCTCCAACTATGCCAAGGCGCTGGAACGGCGCCGGGCGCTGCAAGCGGCCAGCCGCGAGGCCGAACGCGCCGCCGGGATTCTGCGCGCGCAGCAACGCGAAGGGACGGTCAACTCGCTCGACCGTCTCGACGCCGAACGCACTCTTGCCGACGCCACCGCGCAGCTCGCAGCGCAGGATGCCGAAGTCTCCCGCGCACAGATCGACGTGTTCCGTGCGCTGGGCGGCGGGTGGTCCAAAAGCGCGGAGAGTTAGGGCGCGGTAGCGCGCCAACGTCCACGCTTGCACGGACGCTGACTTGTGCCACTATCGCATCGCCGCGGGCTGATGGGGCTTGCCCGCGGTTGCCGCTTCGAACTCGGGGCGCGGCGGGGGAGGCACGATGTACCTTCGGAATGGCTGGTATTGCGCGGGATGGGCGTCCGAGCTCGGGGCGGCTCCGATCGGGCGGCGCATGCTGGACGAGCCGGTGGTGGTGTACCGCGCGGAAAGCGGTGAACCAGTGGCACTCGAAGGCCGCTGCCCGCATCGTTTCGCGCCGCTGCACCTTGGCACGGTCGCCCACGACCGGCTGACGTGCCCGTATCACGGACTGGTGTTCGACCGCACTGGCGCTTGCGTTCTCAACCCCCACGGCGACATTCCCAGGGAAGCGAAGCTCAGGACCTACCCGGTGATCGAGCGCGACGGTGTGGTGTGGGTATGGATGGGCGACTCCGCCAAAGCCGACCCCGAGCTCATCGTCGATAGCGGGTTCGTGGTCGATCCGGGCTATGCCACGGTGCTTGGCTATCTCAACGTCGCTGCCCACTACCAGATGGTGATCGACAACCTGCTCGACCTCACCCACCCCGCAATCCTGCACAAGGGCGGGCTCTCCTCCGAGGAATACATGGGGGAGAACATGCGCCACAAGTTCCGTCAGGAAGGGACCGCGATCCATTCCGACTACAGCTTTCTCAACGTGAATCCTTCGCCTGGCCTCGCCCCGCTATGGGGAGACCGGAAGACCGATGTCCGCGCGTTAATGACGCTCTACGCTCCGACCAACCTCATGCTCGACTTCCGCATGAGCGAAGTCGACGGGCCGATGGATGAGGGGGTGTTCCTGCCGACCCTGCATCTGCTCGTGCCCGAGAACGAAGAGCGGACCCACTACTTCTACGCGATGGGCCGCAACGTCGAGGTCGACAACGAGGAACTGAGCGCGATCACCGCGAAGATGGCCCGCCACGCGTTCGAGGACGAGGACGAGCCGATGATCCGTGCCTGCCAGGAAATGATGGGGACGACCGACCTGTTCTCCCTGAAGCCGGTGCTGCTCAAGACCGACGTCGCCGCCGTGCGCGCGCGTATCCTGCTCGACAAGCTGATGGCGGCCGAGGCGGCCGACGCAGCGCCGGCAAAGGAGGGTGCCGCGGCATGAGCCTCCCCGCCCAGGACCTTGCCGACCTGCAACAGCTCGCCAATCGCTATTGGGCCATGGCCGACCTGCTCGAGGACGTGCCGCTCGCCGAACTGTTCGAGGGTGACGCGGCGTTCGATCTTGGCGCCCTGAAGCTCGAAGGGCTGGCGGCAATAGAAGTGTTCTTCGCAGAACGCGCGAAAGGCATGCGTGAGAGCGGGCGAACCACGCGTCACGTCGCGGCCAACTTCCTCGCCGTGCCCGATGGGCCCAATCGCGTCCGCATCCGCTCGACCGTGCTGGTCTATGCAGCGAACGGCTCGCTGCCGCTCGAGGCCGCCGCGCCTTCCGGCATCGCGGATTTCGAGGACGTCTGCCGGCGCCAGTCCGACGGAAGCTGGCGCTACCACCATCGCAGCGGCCGGACGGTGTTCGTCGGCCCGAACGCCGCGTCATTTGCGCGGTGAAGCAGGAAACGCACCATGGCTGATCCAAACCGCAAGGCCTTTCTCGGATGCGTGCCGCACGCACCGTTCATGATGCTGCAAGACCGAGCGCTCAACCAGCCGTTCTGGGACGCTTATGCCGCGCAAGTGGCGGCCTTCCGGACATTCGATCCCGAGCTGGTGTTCGTGTTCGGCGCCGATCACTACAGCGGCCAGCACATGCGGCTGATGCCATCGTTCGCGATCGGCCAGGCGGCAGAGGCGATTGCCGATGAAGGCGGCTTCCCCGGCAAGCTGGATGTCCCGAGCGAGTTGTCGCTCGCCTGCGCCACGTATGTCGTCGAGGCCGGGATCGACGTCGCCACGTCCTTTGCGATGGAAATCGACCACGGCTTCAGCGCAGTGACCGGGCACTTTCTCGGGAGGATCGACGCCAAGCCAGTCATCCCGATATTCATCAATGCCCTCGCCGCGCCGCGCCCCACGTTCAAGCGCTGCCGCATGCTCGGTGAAGCTATCGGCCAGTTCGCGGCAGGGCTCGGCAAACGTGTGGCATTCCTGGGCTCGGGCGGCCTGTCGCACGAAACCGGCGATATCTTCCCGCAGTACCTCGAAGCGTCCGATCCGCGCACTCGGGAGTACATTCTCCACGGGGGCACCAGGGGAGAGCTGACGCGGGACGTGTGGATCGAGGAAATGTGCGGAGGCCTGCAATTCGTGAACGGCCTGTTGCTTGATCACACCCCGGGCGTAGGCGAAATCCGGCCGGAGTGGGACGAGGAGTTCCTGCGCCTGTTCGCCGCCGGCGACCTCACGGTATTCGACGCGTGGACCGATGCGGACGTGCTACGCGAAGGCGGCAACGGCGCGGGAGAGGTGCGCTTGTGGATTGCCGCAGCGGCCGCGGCCCAGAAGGCCGGTGCGGGCGAAATCAGCGTCGATCTCTGCCGGCACGATCTGCCGATGGGCGTCGCGTCGGTCGTTGTGCACGCCTGAGCCCGGCATGCCGCATCCCCCGGTCATCCTGCTGCACGGCTGCGGCGGCTCGCCCGAGCAGGCCTTCGTGAGAACGGGGTGGATCGAAGCGTTCCGGCATGCGGGGCGTGAGGTGCACGCGCTACGACTTCCGGGACATGGACGCGACGGCCCGTCGCACCACCCCGCTGCTTACGCCGATCTCGCGGGCTCGCTGGTGCGCGATATCCCCGATGCTGCCTGCGACGTGGTGGGTTTCTCGCTCGGGGCGAAACTGGCGCTCGCCGTCGCCGTGAGGTTTCCCGCCCGGGTGCGGCGCCTGATGCTTGGCGGGATCGGAGACAACGCCTTCGCGCCGGAGACGATCGGCGACGCGGCCGCGCGCGCGCTCGAGGATGGCGCCGACGAGAACACGCCGCCCCCGGTGCTGGCATTCCTCGAAAGCTGGGATCCGACGCTCAACGACCCGCTCGCGGTCGCCGCGGTGTTGCGCCGCCCGGCCAATCCGGTGTTCGCGGAAACCGATATCGCGGCGATTACCGTGCCTGTCGCCGTAATCAACGGCGGCGACGATTTCGTCGCCAGCATGGGGACGCGCCTGATCCAGGCGCTGGCCATCGAGCAGGTGCTGCTGCCAGGCGTCGGCCACTTCGATCTCACCGCGCAAACGGCGTTCCGCGATGCCGCGGTCGCTTTTCTGAGGGACTGAAAGAATGAAGCTCGCCAGCTTTCGCGCCGATGGAGTGGACCGGATCGGGGTCGAGATCGCCGGCGGCATCGCCGACATCGCCGGGCTGGTCGATGGCCCGGCCGACATGATCGAGTTGATCCGGCAAGGCCCGGGTTTGCTCGACCGGCTACGCTCGGCCGTTGCTTCGGCCGGCCCGGCACGCCCCACCGTGTTTCCGCTCGATGAGATCGAGTGGCTTCCGCCAGTCCGCACGCCGTCGAAGATCGTGTGCATTGCGCTCAACAACCGCTCCCTCGATGCAATCAAGATCAAGGCGCCGACCGATCATCCGGCGTTCTTCCTGAAGCCCTGGACGGCGCTCACCGGCCACCGCACCGCGATCCGGATGAAGGCGAAGTTCGGCTTCACCCACCCGGAACCGGAACTGGCGGTGGTGATCGGCAAGACGTTGCAGGACGCGACGCCGGATGAGGCGTTCGCCGGCGTGTTCGGTTACTCCATCCTCAATGACGTGACCTGCGTTGGCATGCGCGAGGCGGATTCGTTCGCGCTGCGCTATTTCCGGCCGGAGGGCGACGGCGTGGTCGAGGATGTCGCGTACACCTCCTATCCGGGCCGCTACAAGGCGAGCGACACGTTCGCGCCGATGGGCCCCTGGCTGGTGACGGCGGACGAAATCCCCGATCCTGCGGCGCTATCGATCCAGTGCCGGATGGATGACAAGCTCGTCGCCTCCGACCACTCCGGAAACTACGTCTATAACGTGGCCCACGCGCTGTCGCACATCTCGCAGACGATGACCCTGCTGCCGGGCGACGTGGTTTCGATGGGCACCGCCGTGGGCGGTGACCAGGATGATCCGGACCGGCCACACATTCCCGGCGTCACTCGCTGCAATATCAACGGCTTTGGCGGCGAAATTATCATAAAGATCGAGGGTGTTGGCACGCTACGCAACTCGGTCTCCGTCGCCTGAGCCGACCAGTGCTAACGCCGGTATCCTTCCCGCTCACAAATCGCTATCTTTCGATAGGAGGTCGGGCCAGCCCCCTCCCATAATCAACTGTCGAGAGGACTGAAATGCGCAGGTCGAGCGGCCAAACGCAGGAGAACATCCCACGCGTCCGGCTGCTCGAAAAGCTCGCCGGTGCGCCACGCATCGTGCACATTCGCGCACCAGCCGGCTTCGGCAAGTCGATCCTGCTCGACCAGTTCGAAGCGGAGCTTATCCGGGCGGACAGGCGGCCTGTCCGCATCGACCTGACCACACCTGCAAACTGTCGGCGTGACGCCGATCATCCGGGCGGATTCGACGACGCCACTATACTGATCGACAACGCGGACTGCCTCGCGGCGTCGCCGGAAACGCGCAAACTGCTCGACGGTCTGATTCGGGACAGCGCGTCGCGCATCGTGCTCGCCAGCCGGGGTGAAATCGAACTATCGCTGGCGCGGCACGAGGCGAGCGGTGGCATGCTGAGCATCGGTCCGCACGCGATGCTGTTCGACAACAAGGAGCAAGCAGCCGTTCTGGAGCACCTGGGCGCTTCAGGCTTCTCCCCCCAGCAGGTCGAACTTGTGTTCGAGAGCTTCGCTGGCTGGCCGCTTGGCCTCGCGCTGCAAACGCGTGTCGCTCTCCAGGGATTTCGCCCGGAGGAATTCAGCTCGGGGGATCTCGCAGCCCGGATCGTCAAGGGTACTTGGCGCTTGCTCGATGACTATTTCGAGCAGGAAGTCACGACCGCTTTGCCTCCGGAGATCTCCGCCTTCCTCGTGCGGGCCAGCATTCTTGAAACGCTGAGAGTGAAGGACTGCCGCGGCCTGTTTGGGGGCGACGAGGGTGAATTCCTGCACCGCGCCTATCGCGCGGGCGCGCCGCTATGGCCGCTCGATCCGGAACACAGTTCGTACATGATCCTGCCCGTGTTCCGCCAATTCCTGCGCGCGCGCCTCAATGAGGAGGACGCAAACGTGCTTGGCGGCAAGGCATGCGAATTGCTGGAGCAGCGCAAGGACTATAGCGGCGCAAGCCTGTTGGCGCTGGAATTCGGCGACCATGCGCGGGCAGCGCGGCTGATCGAGCGGCAGATGCGGGCCGACTTCGGGCTGCGCGACGAGACCAGGCTCCTCACCCTTGCAGAGCGGATAGACGCCGATGTGCGCAACCGCCACCCGCGCATCCTGCTGGCACAGAGCCAGTCGCTGATCTTCCGGTTCGAATTCGAACAGGCCCGCTGGCTGCTGGAAAAGGCACGCGCGCGGGTCGAGGAAATGGCGCTGGAGGAGGCGGACGAGCCCGGCGAGATCCGGACGCTCGAAATGCTGGTGCTGCACCGTGAAATGGTGCTGGCACTGGGACAGCACGATCTTTCGGTGGGACAGGATCACGGCACCAAGCTGTTGAGCGGCCTGGAAGATGTCCCTCCGATGCAGCGTGTGATGCTGCTCTCCCTGCTCATTTATGCGCAGCAGGAATTATACATTTTTCGCGGCGCCGAGCGGTATTACGCGCAGGCCAAGAAGCTGGTGCCGGCGCTGGAAAGCTGGATCTGGTCGATCCCGCTGGAGACGTTCTACGCGCGTTACCTCCTCCAGACCGGACGCACTGCGACGGCGATCGGCATCCTCGAAGCCATCCTCACCAGACTTTCGGACGAACTCGGCCCACGTTCGATGTTGGGAGCGATCGCCGCGATTGCGCTGGCCGAGATGAAGTTCGAGGTAGGCGCGGTTGATGAGGCCGAAGAACTCCTCAAGGACTATGCCGATAACATCGAGCATTTCGGCTTTCTCTCGCTGATCATCGCCGCGCGCGTCACGCAGGCCCGGGTGCACATGGCGCGTGGCGAATTCGATGCGGGGTTCGCCGTCCTGGAGCGCCCGGCGATCTCGGTTGGAGAGCTGTTCGACAAGCTTTCGCACTCGCTCAATGTGGAGCGCATTTACTGGCTGCTGCGGCTGGCGCGTGAAGGCGCGCCGCGGCTTGCAAGTTCGACGACGGGCCTGTCGCTCACGCGCGCGCCCGATCCCCACAGTTCCGCCGGGGCAGCAGAGGAGGCCTATGCCACTGCATGGATCCAGCTTGCCCGTGCCGGGCGACGGATTGAAGAAGCCATCCAGGTCGCGCAGAAATGGCAGCGCTACACCGAAGGTGTCGGCGCGATCCGCAGCAATGTCCGCTGGCATATCATCCTCGCCAGCTTGCGTATTCTGGTGGAAGAACCCGGGCTGGCAATGCGTCACCTGCGCCGCGCGGTAAAGCTGGGCGCCGGCGGCGAATATCGTTCCGCCTTCCTGACCGAATCGGACGTACTCCACGAACAACTCGTGATCCTGGCCGACAGCGATCTGGAGGAGAGCGAAAAGGCCTTCGTACGCAGTATCATCGGCCTGCCCCGGAAGCCCCCGTCCACGGGTGACACGATCGACCTGCCCCTGCCGCTGGGCGCATTCTCCTCGCGCGAGATCGCCATTCTGCGGCTGGTCGCGAAGGGCCAGATGAACCGCGAGATCGGCGCCACGCTCGGGATGACCGAGGGGACGGTGAAATGGTATCTGCACAAGATTTACGACATGCTTGGCATTCGCCGACGCTCACAGGTGGCGATGCTCATTTCGCAATGGCACATGCGAGCGATCGAACGCGGTGAGGATTCGCCGTTCGAAAACGATGACTACGACTAGACGGGCATCGTCGCTTGGCGTCCAGACACCAACGAAAGTTAGTAGGCCCTGCGGCAGCCGCGCGCGATTACCGGGATCGTCAAATGGGAGGATTGCATGTCTGCTTGGAAGCCCTGCGCACGTGAGCATCTGCTCGATCGGATCCAGATCGAAGATCTGCTGATCATGTACTACACCATGCTGGTCGATTTTGACCGGACGACGATGGCGACTCACTTCACCGAGGACGCGGTCCTCGATATCAACGGCAAGATCTTGAAAGGCCATGCGGAAATCGATGCGCTTTACGCCGATTCCGAGGCTCTGCTCGCCGCCAACGAGCTAACCGGCACGTATCGCATGCTGATGAGCAACCCGCGGATCCAGGTGAATGGCGACACGGCTACCGCGCACCTGCTCTATACCGGCTTGATGTGCGATGATCTGCGCGGCCCGCCCCGGCTGGTCGAGATGGGCCGTGAGTATGACGAGTTCGTCAAGATCGACGGCGAATGGCTGATCAGCAAGCGTGAGATTCGTCCCGATGCCGGGATGCAAGACCATTACGACGGTTATCTGGATCAGGACGGCAAACCGAAGAAGTAACGGCAGCCCGACAATCGCGGCGCCAGCGGGAGAACAAGGGTGGAAGACCTCAAGGGCAAGGTGGCGTTCGTCACCGGCGGAGCCAACGGGATTGGCCTGGGCATCGTCAGGGCCTTCCTCGAAGAAGGGATGAAGGTCGCCGTTGTCGACTGGAACGCTGACCACATCGTCAAGGCCAGCCAGGCGCTGGCGGGCAACAACGCGGTCCATTTCGTTCGGGCCGACGTGGCCGACCGGGACAACCTGCGGGCCGCCCGGGACGAAGTCCTGGATGCCTTCGGCAAGATCCACGTCCTGTGCAACAACGCCGGTGTCAACGGCGGCGGAACCGCGGACGATCCCGATTTCGGCGCCTGGGACAAGGCGATGGCGATCAACCTGGGCGGCGTTATCAACGGCACCAAGATGATCGTGCCGTTGATCAAGCAGCAGGGCGACGGCGGGCATGTCGTCTGTACCTCTTCGATGGCCGGGGTGGTTCCGCTGCCCGGCCTCGCCGCATATTCGACCGCCAAGTATGCGGTCCGCGGGTTTGCGGAGAGCCTGCGAATGCAACTTGCACCGTTCGGCATCGGCGTGTCGTGCCTGTTCCCCGGTGCAACCCGCACGGGCATGCTGTCCGCCCCGGAAGACGATCCCGATTTCGATCCGGCGCGCGAAGCGGGTGCCGGCGATTTCCAGAAGGCGCTGTGGGACGCGGCACGCGCCGCGGTCGATCCTCAGGATACCGGGCGCGCGGTGGTCAGGGCGATCAAGGAAAATCGCTTCTACATCTTCACCAATGCCGAATTCCTTGAGGAAGTGCGCCAGCGAAACCGCGAAATGGAAGACGCTTTCCCCGATCAAACAGCGCCCGAGGGGCGACGGAAATTCGAGACCATGCGCGCGGAGATGGTTCGCGACCTAATGGCGGTCGGCAATCGTCCGGCATCGGGCGGTGACGGTGGCGACTTTGGCCTGGACCTGAACTCGACAGCGGTCGACTGACCGCAGTCAGCGGAGGATCACCCCTCCATCTACGGTCAGCAACTGGCCGACGATATAGCTGGCCTCGTTGGAAGCCAGATAGAGCACCGCATCGGCGACTTCCTCGGCCCGGGCGATACGCCCGATCGGGGTCATGTCTGCGATCTGCTGGTTCATCTCCAGGGTCATCTGCGCCGGATCGAGCATCGAGGTATGGGTGAAGCCGGGACATACCGCGTTGACGCGGATGCCATAGCCAATGAGGTCGAGCGCGACGGATTTCGTTAGCCCGGCCACGGCGTGCTTGCTGGCGGCGTAGGCCGACATCCCGCTATTGACGATATGGCTCATGATCGAGGCGGTGATCACGATCGCCGAGCCACCGGCCGCCCTCATCGCCGGCACTTCCGCCTTGAGGCAGTGAAACGTTCCCAACACGTTGACGTCGATGACGCGCCGCCAATCCTCGACCGCGCAATCCTCGACCGACACGATCGCAGAGGCGATGCCGGCGTTGTTGAAGGCGATGTGGAGCCCGCCGAACGCTTCCACCGTCCGCGCGACCATCGCCTCGCAGGCCTCATAATCGGCCACGTCGACTTGCACAGCGGCCGCCCTGGCGCCCGTGGAGCGAATATCGTGCGCGCGTTCCTCCGCCACGTCGAGGTCCAGGTCCGCCAGCATCACCGATGCGCCCTGCGCCGCGAACGCCCGCGCCGAGGCGAGGCCGATGCCGCGCGCGCCGCCCGTAACGAGCACCGCCATGCCTTCGAATTTGCCAGCCATCAGTTCCTCCCTTGGTTGGGCTTTAGCCCCGAGCGCACGCACCCGATCGCGCCACTGCGCAGCGTCACGCTGTTCTCATCCCCTATCGGTGCATCTGCCTAACCTTCGTTAGAACTGCTTCCGTGGGCGATGCGGAAGTCTTGTTGACCGCTGCCCGCATTCAACGAACGATAGGTTACGAACCGGGCATCCGGTTGTCTTGTAGGACCGGCACACAAGAATAGGCCACCGGTGCAGCAAACAAGAATTGGGTCAGGAGAGGTTAGTGCATGTGAGCAAGCTTCTCGAAAGCCGCGCGAACAATTTCGAACGACTGCGCGCGCCTTGGCTGATCCTGTCCTGTTTCGGAGTCAGTCGGCAAAGCAGTGCTGACGCCGCCTGCCGGGTCAGAATGGCGGCGCCCGGCCCCCTATCTTCAATTCGAGGAGATTTCCGATGAATGACCTTGGGGTCATCGCGCATGATCGAAAGCCCGGCTTCGCGGATCTGGATTTCAGCAATTTCAACAGCGAAACCAAGGCTCCTCCGATCGAGGAACTCGTCCGCCGGGCGCGAGAGCTTCGCCCACTGCTGCTGGAAAACCAGGCGGCGACCGAAACCCTGACGCAGCCGCCGCTGGTGATCTGGCAGGCGTTGCTGGATGCGGGCTTTTTCAAGATCATCACGCCCAAGCGCTATGGCGGCTGGGAAATGGGCGTGTGGCCGTTCGTAAAGGTGACTGAGGAACTCGCGCGCGGCTGCATGTCGACCGGCTGGTGCTATTCGCTCGGTTACGGGCATGCCTATACCGGCGCCGCGTTCTTCCCCGAGGAAGCGCAGGACGAGATGTTCGGCGACACCGGCTATCTGTGCGCTGCATCCTTCGCCTACCCTTGCGGTACGGCGCGCAGGGTCGATGGCGGCTATATCGTAACCGGCGATTTCCCTTACGGCTCGGGCTCGCCCTATTCGAATTTCTACATGGGCGAGTTCAAGGCGCCGGCCGATTCACCCCATGCCGCCGAAGGGTCGCTGCTGTTCTTCGCCGCTCCGCGTGATCAATACGAACTGCTCGATGACTGGCACGGCATGATGGGGCTTCGCGGCAGCGGGTCCCAGTCGGTGCGGTTGGACGAGTCTTTCATTCCCGACCGCCTCGTGGTCGCGACGTGCTTCTCCAACCTCAGGGCGGTCGACGGCACGACGTTGGGCTCCGAACTGCACAAGAACCCGTTCTACCGCCTGCCCCAGCTCGGCTTTGCCGCCTGTTACGGCAATGCGGTGGTGATAGGCGGCTCGCTTGCCGCCGCCGACGAATTCGAGCACATCGCGCGCACCAAGGCGCCACGCGTGCCGGGTGCGCTGGACGTGCCCAAATACAAGGTTCAGGCACAAGTCCCCGACGTGCAGCGCAATTTTGCACTGGCGCTTGCCGATATCGAAGCGGCCGAGGGTATCCTGCGCGCAACCGCCGAAGATCTCGCCGCGCTCAGCGGATGCGATTACGATATGACCGATTGTCTTTCGGTGGTCCTGCGCATGTCCGCCGCCGGCAAGTTCGCCTGGAAAGCGGTGGAAGACCGCCTGTGGCGGACGATCGGATCCAGCCAGGCGCGCGAAGGCAAGCGCATGGAGCGGTACTGGCGCGACCTTTCCACGTATTGGAACTCGCCCAATAACGGTTACCGTGAGCTGTTCGCCATCGGGTACTCTCAGGGCCGCTGGGCAGACCTGCTGACTGAATCGTGAGATCCGCAGCCGCGCCCGATAGCCGATCCGGAGGCATCGGGCAGGCCGAGCCTGCGCCTATCGATCCCGACAGGTTCCGGCACGTGCTGGGTCATTACCCGACCGGGGTCGTGATCGTCTCCGCAATTGGGGAGCATGGCGAGCCGGTCGGCATGGTCATCGGCACCTTCACTTCGGTGTCCCTCGATCCACCCCTGGTAGGCTTTTTCCCGGCCAGGGCATCGAGGACCTGGCCCCGGATCGAGCGGGCGGGAAGGTTCTGCGTGAACATGCTGGCGAGCGATCAATCGGACCTATGCCGGCGCTTCGCGTCACGCGACGCCGACAAACCGGATGAATTGGCGTTCGGCCTGTCCGAAGGCGGCTGCCCCGTTCTGCCGGGGATCGTCGGGTGGATCGACTGCACTCTCGAGAAGGTGATCGAGGCCGGCGATCACTATCTCGTGCTGGGCAAGGTGGTAGCATTCGAGATCGAGCGCTCGACTGCGCCGATGTTGTTCTGCCGCGGGAACCTTGGCGCCGCGGCCATGGGCGCGGAGGCAGGCTGAGCCCGAAGAAAAATCGAGGAGAATAGACGGATGGTACAGCTCGAAGAGCTCCTTGAAGCGCGCGGCGGCACGTACCCTTTGCACGGGATCTGCGATGATCGCTTCGC
>CAYNXB010000007.1:0-54028 GCA_964401045.1 uncultured Sphingomonadaceae bacterium
CCGCGCAGACCGGCCGCATCGGCGACGGCAAGATTTTCGTGTCTCCGATCGAAACCGCGCTGCGCATCCGCACCGGCGAGCGGGACGACGACGCAATCTAGGCCCGCAATCCCGTTCAGGGGCCGGACGGAACGAATTCAAGATCAAGCCAGCAGAGGAATAGCAGCAATGGCCAGTGCAAAAGACGTTGTGAAGCGGATCAAGGACGAAGAGATCGAATGGGTCGATCTGCGCTTCACCGATCCCAAGGGCAAATGGCAGCACCTGACCATGGTCGCCGGCATCCTCGGCGAGGATGAGCTCGAGGAAGGCCTGATGTTCGACGGCTCGTCGATCGCCGGCTGGAAGGTGATCAACGAGAGCGACATGATCCTCAAGCCGGATCTCGATGCGGTCTACGTCGATCCGTTCAGCGCCACGCCGATGCTGGTGATCTTCTGCGACATCGTCGAGCCCTCGACCGGCGATTGGTACGCGCGCGACCCGCGCACGACCGCCAAGCGCGCCGAAAACTTTCTCAAGACGACCGGCATCGGTGACACCGTGTACGTCGGCCCCGAGGCCGAGTTCTTCATGTTCGACGACGTGCGCTTCGAGGACGGCTACAACGGGTCGGGCTTCAAGATCGACGACATCGAGCTGCCGACCAACACCAACCGCGAATACGAAGGCGGCAACATGGCGCACCGCCCGCGCGTAAAGGGCGGATACTTCCCGGTGGCGCCGGTCGACAGCGCCGTCGACATCCGCGGCGAAATGGTCGCGACGATGATCGAAATGGGCCTGCCGTGCGACAAGCACCACCACGAGGTGGCCGCCGCGCAACACGAGCTGGGCGTCACGTTCGGCACGCTGACCACCACCGCGGACCGGATGCAGATCTACAAGTACGTCGTGCACCAGGTCGCGCACGCCTACGGCAAGACTGCGACGTTCATGCCGAAGCCGATCAAGGGCGACAACGGATCGGGCATGCACACCCACATCTCGATCTGGAGCGGCGGCAAGCCGAACTTCGCCGGCAATGGCTATGCCGGCCTGAGCGACACCTGCCTCTACTTCATCGGCGGTGTGATCAAGCACGCGAAGGCGCTCAATGCCTTCACCAACCCGACAACCAACAGCTACAAGCGCCTGGTGCCGGGCTTCGAAGCGCCGGTGTTGCTGGCCTATTCGGCGCGTAACCGCTCGGCTTCGTGCCGCATCCCGTACGGGACTGGCGAGAAGGCCAAGCGCGTCGAGTTCCGCTTCCCGGACGCGATGGCCAATCCGTACCTGTGCTACGCAGCGCTGCTGATGGCCGGCCTCGACGGGATCGAGAACCGCATCCATCCGGGCGAGCCGATGGACAAGAACCTCTACGACCTGCCGCCCGCCGAACTCGCCGAAGTACCGACCGTGTGCGGTTCGCTCCGCGAGGCTCTCGAGTCACTCGCCGCCGACCACGAATTCCTGCTCAAGGGTGACGTGTTCTCACTCGACCAGATCGAGTCGTACATGGAGCTGCTTTGGGAAGACCAGCTGCGCTGGGAAACGACCCCGAGCGCGGTCGAGTTCGACATGTATTACAGCGCCTGATCGAACTGCGTTTGCGAAACCAAAGGGCGTCCGGGAAACCGGGCGCCTTTTTCGTTCAGGCGTCTACCGGCTGGGGCGCACGGCGGGCGATGAAGTACAACACCCCGCCGACCAACAGGATACCGGCCAGCGTGATCCAGGCGCGGGCGTCCGCATGGGTCGCGATCCAGATCGATGCGATGAAAGCCAAGGCTGCCATCGCCACCTCGAACCAGCCGATGTCCGCACCGCGAAAGCGCAGCACCGGCACCGCCGCCGAGCAGATCAGGTACGTCACCAGCCGCGACAGCGTCCCCGCCGTCGCCAGCAGAACGAAGCCGCCAGTGAGGCTGAACAGAATGCTCGCCGTGCCCACGAACAGGATCGAGAAGTCCGGCGTCAGGAAGCGCGGCGAGACGTGCTGGAACCAGCGCGGCAGCATCCGCAGCTCGGCCATGCCGTAAGTCATGCGCGGGGTGTTCACGAGGTCGTTGAGAGTATTGCCACCCACCGAGAAGGCGGCCGCGATCACGATCGCCACTGCTCCTACTCGCCCGAACGCCTCGTCCGCGGCGAGCGACAGGGCCATGTCCCCGCCCTCGCCCGGGTTCGGTACGATGGCGATGTAGGCCCAGATGATCAGTACGTAGATCAGCGTCACCAGCGCGAGCATGCCGATCATCGCCAGAGGGATGTCGCGCCGGGGCCGCTTGAGCTCGCCCGCCGGCATGGTCACGTTCTCGAACCCCATGAAGGCGTAAAAAGTCAGCAGCACCACCGCTTCGGTATCCGTGAACTGCGGCAGCACCAGGCCCAGACCGGCGGAACCCTGCGCGAAGCCCGCAACGATCAGAGCGGCGAGCGGCGCGAGCTTGATCAACGTGACGATGCCGAGCGTGCCGACCGCGCGGTTCATGCCGATCAGGTTCACGGCCATGAAGAATATCTGGAACGCAATCACGGCCACCGCGTGCGCGACCGGGTGGCCAAGCGCCGGCGATAGTGTCGCGGCATACGAGACGACGACATGCGAATTGGCGGCGATCGTGGTCACGCTCGAGGCGAACCGCGTCCATCCCGCCTGGAACCCGAAGAACGGCCCGAAAGCCGCATCGCCATAGAGCGCCGGGCCGCCGCTGTGATCGAACTGGCGGGCGAGCGCGGCGAACACGATGATCAGCGGCAGGAACAGGATGCCGCCGAGCACCATCATCCACGGCGCAAACGGTCCGACCGCGGCAAAGAGCACCGCCGGAAGGGCGAAAATCCCCGCGCCGATCATGCCGTTCAAGGGAAGAAGCGAAGTGCCGAGCAAACCGACGCTGCGCGGCGGGCGAAGCTGGCTGGCTGTCTCCATCGGCGCAGGTGTGCCGCCTTGCGCATGGCGGCGCAAGCGTGGTGGAAACGATTTTCCTACAGCGCGTCAAACCTATAGCTGGGGTGCCCTTCGACGATTCGAGAGGGCTTCCCGAATGATGGTTTTCCCCCTGCGGTGCGCGCTGCGGCGCATGTTTTCCCTGCGTTTCGACGACGCGGCCGTACCGGCGGAACCGGTTCCGCGACGCGTTGGCGCGGCCGGAATTGCGTTGATCAAGCGCTTCGAAGGGTGCGCACGGGTTCGCGCGGATGGCACGGTCGAAGCCTATCCCGATCCGGGCACCGGCGGCGATCCGTGGACCATCGGCTGGGGTGCAACCGGCGCGGAGATCGCGTGCGGGACGGTCTGGACCCAGGCACAATGCGACGCCCGGCTCGAGGCCGATCTCATGCGCTACGCCCATGACGTCACCGCTGCGATCGGCGAAGCTCCGACAAGCGCGGCGCAGTTCGATGCCTTGGTCAGCTTCCATTACAACACTGGCGCGATTTCGCGGGCGACGCTCACCCACAAGCACTGCGCGGGCGATTTCTCCGGCGCCGCGCGGGAGTTTACCCGCTGGAACAAGGCCGGCGGCCGTGTGCTCAAGGGCCTGTCTGACCGCCGCGCAGCCGAAGTCGAGCTGTATCGCTCGGGTCAGTAGTCCCTGCTGACTTGCGCACTCACGCTCTGCCGGCCAACCGTCGAGATCGTCCCGAGCAGCGAGAGCCAGCTCGTCACCCGGAATTCGAGGTTGGTCGCCGAATAACCGCGTCCGTCGGTGATGATCTCGACGTAGAAGCGGCTGCCGATGTTCTTGCCGAGCGCGATCGCCGTCTCGCGATCGAGTGCCGGATCGGCGGGCACGATGCGCAGCCGATCGAGTCCGATCGAGGTGCGCAGCCGGTTGATCGGGTCCATCCCTCCGCCGCCGCGCAGCGAGGCGAGCGCCGCGCCGAGTTGCAGCGCGTCCGTCGCTGAAAGCTGAGTGACACCGCCGCCGAACAACAGTCGCGCGAGCACTTCTTCCTCCGGCATCGCAGGGATCGATGTGAACGCGATCTCCGGCTGCAGTGAAGTGCCGCGCACGGTCACGGTGACCGACAGGCCCTGAACGCTGGTCTCGGCGGCAATGTCGAGCCGCGGATCGATCGGCGCGGTGTCGTCGAAGTCGATCTTGCCGCGTGTGAGTTCGAAGCGCGTGCCGGCAAAGCTATAGCCGCCGCGAACCAGATTCGCCTCGCCGCCGATGCGCGGATCGTCGGTCGTGCCGCGCAGCTTAATGTCGGCGCGCCATTCGGAATCGAGGCCGAGGCCGCTCACGGCCACCCGGCTGGGTGCCCTCGCATCGATCAGGTAGCGCCACGGCGCGCCGGGTGCGCGCACCGCCTCCCGGCTGGGCGGAAGGTTGATGTCGCGCGTCTTGATGTTCGGCAGATCCCGCACCGCTTCGGCAGCGCCCAGCCGCCAGCGGGCGTCGTCGATCCTGAGGCGTCCGGCGATAGTGCCGCCCTCCCCGTCCGAGATGATACGGATCGGGCCGGTTACGGTCGCCGCCATATCCCGGCGGTTGAGCACCCGGGCGTCGCGCGCAGCGATCCGCAAGTCGATCGCGGGCCCCCGCGTGGCGAGGTTGCCGATATCGACGGTGCCGCTGCCGCTCACGCGCCCGTCGTCGCCAACGGTTCCGGCAAAGCTCGTCAGTTGCAGGCGCGAACCGGCGAAGTTGCCGCGCATCCGCACGTTGCGCACATCGGTGCCGGTCAGCGCGCTCTGCACGCGCAGGGCGTCGCCAGCGAGCGAGCCGCGCACTTGCGGGTTGGCGAGCGTGCCGCGCGCGTCGGCGGCGACCCTTACGGTTCCGGTGACGTCGAACACGTCGATCGCGGCGAGTCGCCACAGGCCTTCAGCGGGGCCGTTGTAGCGCAGCTGCGCGAACAGGTCCCCGGCCCACAGCCGGTCCATCAGCCCTCCGGACGCCGGAAGCTGCGCGATCCGGCCTTGCAGCCGCCCGCGCTCCTGCCCGCCTTCGCTCACCACCGCGCGGGCCTGCAGCAGCATCGGCGATAGATCCGCGACAAGCGCGAGATCGATCGGGCTCGACGAGAGTACGAGGCCCGAACGGGTCAGATCGTCGATCAGGACGCGCGCGTTGCCGGTCGGCACGCCGCCCTCGCTGCCGAGTTCGACGATGCCCGAAATGGTGCCGCCGAGGCCGAGATCGGCCCCGGTAACATCGATCAGCGACAGCGGCATCCTGGAGAACTGGAACTTGCCCTGTGCCGGCGCCGTGCCGCCGAACGTACCCTCGGCAATGGCCGCGCCGCCGCCGAAGTTGAGCTGCGTCGGCTGCAGGGTCCACCCGCCGTCTGGCTGCTTCAGCAGAATCGCGCGGCGCGGCATAGTCACCGGGCGGCCACCGTATTCGCCCTTCGCGGCGACCGCGATGCGATCGGGCGCAATATCGCCTTGCACCTGCAGCACGAAGCGCGCCTGCCGCCGTCCGGCGATCGAAGCCGCGAACGTCCCGCGCCCGTTGGTCATCGCGGCATTGGCGGCGATGCGGCCGATGAACAGCGTGCCATAGGAGATGCCCTGCGCCTGGACCGTGCCGTTCACCTCGGTGCGGTCGGCGCCGAAGAAGCCGGTCACGTCGATGTTCGCGCGGCGGACGATCAGCGGGGTGGCTCCCGCAAAGCTGGCGTTGCGCGCGGCGAGCTTGACGTCGAAGCCCTGCCCGCCGCCCTGGGGCGCGAGCGCGACGGTGCCGTCGAGCCCGCCACCGGCGAGCACAAGATTGCCGGTGATCCCCGCATCGGCCAGCGCCAGCTCGCCGGTGATCGAGGTCTTCCACACATGCATCCGCTCGATCGCGATGCGCGTCGGGCCGCCGGCCGGCATGAACAGGTTCACCCGGCCCTCGAACGGCCCGAGCGTCGATTGCCCGTCGGTATCGATCGCGAACCCATCGGCGATCGGCTCGATCGCCACGCGCACATCGCGCAGGCCCGCTGCGGGCAGCGGGTTGGCGAACACCAGCACCGCGTGCGGGCCGTCCTTCGCCAAAGTGCCCTCAACGGTGAAGTCGCCGTATTGAGTGTGCGAGCCCATGCCCATCAGCATCGCCGTGCCGTCAGGGCGCAGGCTGGCATCGGCGTAGATCTGCAGCTTGCTCGCGCGCAGGTACGCACCATTGAGCAGGATCGGCTGCCTCGCGCCCATCGCCAACCCGCCACCGAAGCGGATGCCGGCGCCGGCGATGTTGGCGAGCGTGGCATTGGTGACGCGCGGCATCGATCCGGTGAGGTCCGCGCGCAGCGTCCAGCCCGCCCGGCCGCCGAGACTGAAACGGATGTCCGCGTTGGCGTCGACCGTGCCGAGATTTTCGAGCGCGAGCCCGCGAGCCCGCACCGGCCCGGCGAGGCCGTAGACGCCGTTGGCAAGATCGCCTTGCAGCGCCAGCCGCGCGGCAAGCGTCGGGAAATCGAGCGCGAGGTTATTCGACACCAGCCGGTTGCCGGTCAGCACTACCGTGCCGCGCCCGCGCCCGTTGACCAGCCGCGCGTCGAGCATCTCCTGTCCGGTCCGCACACGAGCGACGGTGAGATCGAGCGGCAGCGTCCAGCGCGTGCCGTCGTACCTGGCGGTGCCCCGCTGTGCGAGATCGACGATGCGCGTTGTGCCCGAAACCAGCTCGCCGAGGCGTAGCTCATGCCGGATCGTGAGGTTCTTGCGGAACTGGCCGTCGAGCGTGGCGCTGACCGCGGCATTGCGCAGGGTGAGCCCCGGCAGAGCGTTCGGATCGGTCAGCCGGGCGTCGAGCTTGAGATCGTCGACATCATTTTGTGACAGGTCGATCGTACCGTCCGCATCGGCGTCCAGCCCCGCCCCGCGCAATGCCAGCTGACCGTCAAGCACGCGGTCCTCGAACGTGCCGAGCGCAGCGAGCGACACGGTCTTGCCGGCGAGCCGCCCGGGAACGCCGCTGAGGTAATCCTGCGGATATGCCTGGCCGGTAACGCGATAGAAGTCATTGGTCTTGCGCAGCTTGAACGCCCCCAGCACGTCCTCGCCCTGCCAGGTGACGAACGAGCCGTTCCAGCGGGTCCAGGTGCCCTGCCCCTTGAGGCGCGCGCGCACCGCCTCCTGCGCGCCGGTCAATTTAGCGAGGACGCCGTTCTTCGGCGCGCGGTAATCGAAGTCGATGTCGAAGCGGTCGCCGTCGGGCTCGGCGTCGATCAGCGCGTGCAGCCGGTCGCTGCCGGTGAAGCCCCCGTCGGCGCGCAAGTATACGCGCCCTTCGCTGATATTCGTTCGGGCGAGGAAATCGACCCTCTGCCGGTCGCCGATCACGCCTTTGGCGAGCGTCAGGTCATCGAGCTCGAAGCGATCGATCCGGATATCGAAATCGGGCAGAATCGGCGCGTCGGGATCGCCGGGCAGCAGCTCGGGCGTGCGTAGCAGCGTGCCGCGCCGCAGGATCAGCTTGCGCACGTCGAGCCCGCTGGTGAACCAGTGGATCGGCCGCCAGTCGAGCTCGACAACCGGCACTCTGAGGAACGCGCCCTTGGGATCGGAGAACACCACGTCGCGCAACGTCGCCTCGCCGTAAAGCGATCCCTCGATCCGCCCGACCGTAAACTTGAGTCCCGAAGCGGGGGCGACTTCGGCCAGGCGATCGACCACAAAGCGGTGACCGATCGGGCTGTTGAGCACCACCAGCGCAAGCGCAACGAGCGCAACCAGCGAAAGCACCAGGCCGCCAAACCATTTGACGATGCGGCGCGGCCAGCCGCCGCGCCGGACGGGGGGCGACGCTTCCTCTGCAGGCGCTCCCTCGATCACGATTTCGTCCGCCATCAGAAGGCTTGCCCCAGCGCGACGTATACCGCCACCGGTGGATCACCCGGCCCCGGCGTCAACGGCACGCCGACATCGACGCGGATTGGCCCGAAGCCGGTCTTGTAGCGCAGGCCGATGCCCGCGCCGATCTTGATGTCCTGGAAATCCGGATAAGGCTCGGTATCGACCGCGCCTGCGTCGACGAACGGCACCACCGCCAGGGCCCCGCCGAAAAAGCCCGTGCCGATGCGCGCCTCGACCGATACCTCGGTCAGCGAGCGGCCGCCCGACGGTTCGCCGAGGTTATCCTGCGGACCGATCGCCTGATAGCCGTAACCGCGCACCGAGCCGCCGCCGCCCGCAAAGAAGCGCCGCGACGGCGCAATGCCGTACAGCGGCGCGCCCGGCATGCTCCCGAGCCGCACGCGGCCTGCGAGCACGATTTTCTCCGTGACCGGATAGTACGCGCTCGCATCGACCTGGGCGCGGACGTAGGTGAACTGTTCGCCATTGGTGAACGAGAGTTCGGGCGAAACACGCCCGCCGAGCCGCCAGCCGTACGTCGGATCGAGCAGATCGAAGGTGTTGTCGATCTGGGCCCGCAACGGCAGCGCGGCAACGTAATAGGTTTCCTTCGGCCCCTTCTCGCCGGAGACCGTGACTTCGCGCTCGCGCGTCGCCACCGATTCGAGCCCGACCGACCAGGTGAACGGCTTCTGGAACAGCAGCGTGCTGACGCGCTCGTAAGTGCCGATCAGCGAGACGGTCTGACCCTCGAATCCCTCGCGGTCCTGCTTGGTTGCGTAGGCGTCGATCGTTAGGATGCGATCGCGCGCGCCGAGGTTGTTGCGGCGAAACGTCACGCCGGCCAATTGCTCGCGCGTGCCGGCGATGCCGCGGACCCGGAGCATACCCTCAGGCGGGAACATGTTGCGGTGCTCCCAGCTCGCCTCCGCGCGGAAGCCCTCGCCAGTACCGTAGCCGAGCGCCCCGGAGATAGTGCGCAACGGCGCCTTCTCCAGCTCGACGCGCATGTCCACGGTGCCCGGCTGGCCGTTCGCCGGCTCGGCGGTCTTGACCCGGGTAATGGTGACGCTCGAGACGAGACCAGTGGCGAGAATCGCGCGCCGCAGGTCGAGCTCGTCGGAGCGCTTGTATAGATCGCCCGGATCGAACCGCGCGATGTTGGAAAGGTGGTGGCTCGACAGGAACTCGGGCAGCGAGCTGATCACCTGGCCGAAGTTGTACTTGCCGTTCGGACGGGTGATCATCGTCAGATCGCCCTCCTCGCGGTCATGATCGACCAGCAACTGGGGATCCTCGATCGCTGCGAACGGATAGCCGTTCTCACCCAGCGCCTCGTCGAGGTCGTAGCGTTCCTCGACGATCTTGTCCGACAGCAGCGGGTCGCCCGTGCGGATCTCGAAATCGTTGCGCAGGACCGCGTAATCGCTTTCGGCGCTCTCCAGCTGCCCGAGGTCCACCGCGCCGAACTTGAATTGCTCGCCGGGGACGATGTCGAACCGCACCCGAGGCTCGTTCTCCCCACCCTCGTCCACCTCGGACCCACCGACCGAGCGGAGCACCAGGGCGTCGTAATAACCATAGACCCGCAGCAGGCGGTTGAGCATGTCCTCGTCTGCCTTGGCACGCGCGGAAAGCTGGCCGAGGTTGTCATGTTCGCCGTCGTATTCCTCGACCGCCGAAAGCTGCTTGAAGCGGTCGACGAAGTCCTTGCGCTCCGGAAACAGCGCGGCGTCAGATGGGAACACCAGCACCAGATCGTCCGAAATGCGCTGCTCGGCGCCTTTGAGTGCAAGCGGCTTGAACTCATCGGCCAGCTCGGGGAACTGGATGTCGGGCTCGGGCTCTAGCTGCTGAATAGGCGGCAGCTCGCTCTGGTCGGGCCAGGGGACGGTTACGAGCGGAAGCTCGGCAAGCGGCGCGTCAGGCTCGAGTACGGGGGCCTGTTCTTCGGCCTGCGCTTGGGGCGAAACGCCTTGCGAGGCCCAGCCCTCCGGATCGGCGATCGCGCTGTCAGGGATCAGGTCTTCAAGCGTCGCCTGCGCGCTGGCATCTTGCGCCCAGGCGGGCTGGCCGGCGAGAAGGGCGACGGCGGCAAGGCCCGAGGCCAGCCGCGATGCGAGGTTAAACTGTCTCGGCCAGCACGTATTGCTGCTGCCCGCCGGGCACGCCGTCCTTGCTGCTGCCATCGACTTCATCGGCGCTGTCGCGAGAACGGACGACCGAGGCGGCGATGAGCGCGGCTTGCTCGTGATCGGTGAAACGGCGCCATCCGCCGGGTCCCAGCCGTTCGAGGGGGCGGAAGCGCACCTTGTATTGCATTCGCGGCGAGCCTTCGACCCAATAGCCGAGGTACACGTACGGCAGCCCTTCGGCAGCCGCGCGGCGGATATGGTCGAGGATGATGTAGTTCCCAAGTCCGCCGCGGCCTTCGTACTCGGGGTCGTAGAAGCTGTAGATCATCGACAACCCGTCGCCCTGGTGGTCTGTAAGGCAGGCACCCACAAGGCGTCCGGCCCCTCCATCCCCCAATGGCTCCCTATATTCAACGACAAAGCTCGAAACCGGCGTGTGTTCCACCATATCGGCGAAGTCGACTTCGTCCATCGCGGCCATCCCGCCGCCGGGATGGCGCAAACCGAGGTAGCGTTGCAGCAAATCGAACTGCTCGCTCGTCGCCCACGGGCGGCATTCGCTGACAATCAGATCATCGTTGCGGCGCAGAATGCGCTTCTGGGTGCTCGAGGGCTGGAACTCGCTCGCCACCACCCGCACGGAAACGCACGCCTGGCAGCTCGCGCAGCTTGGCCGGTACGCAACCGTCTGACTGCGACGGAAGCCGATCCGCCCAAGCGCGTCGTTAAGCTGCGCCGAATGCGGGCCCTTGAGCTCCGTGAAGACCTTGCGCTCCGTTTGACCCGGGAGATACGGGCACGGCGCAGGGCTCGTCACATAGAAGCGCGGAAAACGAACCGGTGCCGTCACGTGCCTGCCCAACCCCCAACCAACTGACCGCCGGATTATGCCGTCGGGATTCGCATTGGTGGAAGACTCTTAACCATAAATCGCGGCGGGCCGAGTCCATTTTGCACAGGGATTTCATTCCCGCGCGGCAAACCGTCTCAATTCAGTTCGACTTGGCTGATAGAGTAACCTTTTTTCCGTAGTGCGAGGACCAGAGCCTCGAGTTGCTCGGGCCCGCGGGCCTCGCATTCGATGTCAGTCACGAGTCCCTTGGCCGGCAAATGCGTGAAGATTCGCTGGTGGTAGATCTCGATGATGTTGACCTGGTGCTGGTTGAATTCCTCCATCACCTTGAACAGCGCGCCGGGCCGATCCTGCAGCGTGATCCTGAGCCGGGCGAGGCGGCCCGAGCGGGCAAGATCGCGCAACAGCACGTTGGCGAGCAGGCGCGTGTCGATGTTGCCGCCGGTGAGCACGAGGCCCACCTTCTTGCCCGCGAACAGCTCAGGATATTGGAAGACCGCTGCCAGCCCTGCGGCACCGGCGCCCTCGACCACTGTCTTCTCGATCTGGAGCAGCATCGACACCGCGCGCTCGAGCACCCCTTCAGGCACGAGCACGAGGTCGTCGAGCAACTCGGCGAGCGCCGGGGCGGTATACGCGCCGGGTTCCTTGACCGCGATGCCTTCAGCCAGCGTGTCGCCCCCGCACGGTAGGTCGACGCCCTTCAGGCGATCGTACATTGACGGATAGAGTTGCGCTTCGGCGCCGATCAGGCCGATGTCCGGCTTGATCGCGCGCGCCGCGGTGCCCATGCCCGTCGCAAGCCCGCCGCCGCCGACGGGGATTGCCAGCATTTCCAGCTCGGGCACGTCCTCGAGCATTTCGAGCGCGACAGTGCCCTGCCCCGCCGCGACTATCGGATCGTCGAACGGATGGATGAAGGTGAGCCCGAGCTGCCGCTCCATGCTGCGGGCCTGGGCATAGGCCTCGTCGAACGTCTCCCCCGCGAGGACCACTTTGCCGCCAACCTGTTCGGTCTGCATCACTTTTACCGTCGGCGTGGTGTGCGGCATGACGATCGTCACCGGCACACCGAGCCGCGTGCCGTGATAGGCGAGGCCCTGCGCGTGATTGCCGGCCGAAGCTGCGATCACGCCCGCCTTGCGGCGCTTCTCGTCCAGCAGCAGCAGCGCGTTGAGCGCGCCGCGCTCCTTATATGCGGCAGTGAACTGCAGGTTCTCGAACTTGAGCCAGATCTCGGCCCCGGTAATCTGCGACAGCGTGCGGCTATAGAGCGTTGGCGTGCGCACGATCGCGTCCCTGATCCGCGCATGCGCCGCGCGGATGTCATCGAGCGTCAGCAGCGGCTCGTCGCCGGTCTTCGCGGCCAGGTTCTTGCTCCCGTTCATTGTGCGACGCGGCCTAACGGAAAAGCGCGAGGGAGGGAAATAGAGCTTTGCTGACGCGCCCCAAGCAATTGCTTTGCGCGGGGAGACGCGGCACAGCCCTGCGCCATGGGACACGCAATCGCATTTCTCGGGCTCGGCGTGATGGGGGGGCCGATGGCCGGGCACCTCGCTCGCGCAGGCCATATGGTCACTGTCTATAACCGCAGCGGTGACAAGGCGGCGGCATGGGTCGAGCGCCACCGCGGCGAAGGGCTCGATGTGAGGCAGGCGGCAACGCCCGCCGAAGCGGCGGACGGGCAGGACGCGGTGCTTACCTGCGTCGGCAACGACGACGATCTCGCCCAGGTCGTGCTCGGGCCGGCCGGCGCCCTCGCCGCGATGCGCGAAGGGGCGCTGTTCATCGATCACACCACAGTCTCGCCGGGGATCGCACGGCGCATCGCGGCGGAAGCCGACTCGCGCGGCGTGCTGGCACTCGACGCCCCGGTTTCGGGCGGACAGGCCGGTGCGGAGAACGGCAAGCTCGCGATCATGTGCGGCGGGAGCGAAGCGGCTATGGCGGCCGCCGCGCCGATCATCGAAGCCTACGCGGCGCGGATCGTCCACGTTGGCGGCGCCGGTGCTGGCCAGGCGACCAAGGCGGTCAACCAGGTGGCGATCGCAGGTGTGCTCGCGGGCCTGTCCGAAGCAGTGCGGCTGGCCCAGGCCGAAGGGCTCGAGCTCGACAAGGTGCTCGAAGCGATCTCCGGCGGCGCGGCGCAGAGCTGGCAGATGGTCAACCGTTGGCAAACCATGGCGCGCGACGAGTTCGACTTCGGCTTTGCGATAGACTGGATGCGCAAGGACCTCGCCATTGCGCTCGACGAAGGCCGCGCGCTCGGCCTCGAAATGCCGGTCACCGCGCTGGTCGACGGGTTCTACAACGATGTCCAGGCGCTCGGGGGCAACCGCCAGGATACCAGCGCGCTGATCCGCCGCCTGCCGAAAGGCGGCGCGCAGTGATACGCAAGGCGCTCGTCGCCCTCGCCGCATTGACCGCGTCTCCAGCGCTGGCCGACACGCTGATCGACGATATCAACGGCATCACCGTCGATCGCGAGGGCAAGGTCACGCACTTCGTGGCGATGGTCATCGACGATCAGGGACGAATCGCCCAAGTGCTCGACCGGCGCGACCGTGCGCCCAAGGTCGACTATCGTGAGGATGGCCGCGGCCGCACGGTAATCCCAGGCCTGATCGACGCCCACGCTCACGTGATGGAAATCGGTCTCCAGGCGCTTTCGCTTGACCTGACCGGAACCAGATCGCTTGCCGAAGCGCAGGAAAAGATCCGTGCTTACGCCGCCAAGTTCCCTGACCGGCCGTGGATCGTTGGCCGCGGCTGGAATCAGGAGCTGTGGGGCCTAGGCCGCTTCCCCACCTCCGCCGAGCTGGACGCCGCCCTCGCCGACCGGCCGGTATGGCTGGGCCGTATCGACGGGCACGCCGGCTGGGCTAACAGCCGCGCGCTCCAGCTCGCAGGGATCACCGCTGCGACCCCGGATCCTGCAGGCGGGCGCATCGAGCGGATCGCGGGCGGCAAGGCGCCCGCGGGCGTGCTGGTCGATTCCGCACAGGACCTGATGCAGGGGTTCGTCCCACCGCCCCGGCCGGAGGATCTCGATCTCGCACTGTACGAGGCGCAGCAGATTCTGGTGAAGCACGGCATCACCGCCGTTGCCGACATGGGCACCAGCATCGAGGACTGGCAATCATTCCGCCGCGCGGGTGATGCCGGCGCCCTGCTGGTCCGCATCATGGCCTATGGCAAAGGGCTCGACGACACCCTGTTGATCGCTGGCCCCGGCCCGACGCGCTGGCTCTACGACGACCGGCTGCGCCTCAACGGGCTCAAGCTCTACATGGATGGTGCGCTCGGCTCGCGCGGCGCGTGGCTCAAGGCGCCATACGCCGACGATCCCAAGAACACCGGGCTGCAGATCCTCAACGGCACCCAGCTGCGCAACCTGATGAGCCGCGCGGCGATGGACAATTTCCAGGTCGCGGTTCACGCGATCGGCGACGCGGCGAACGCCGAAGTGCTCTCTGCGATCGAGGAGCTGTCGACTGATTTCACCGGCGACCGCCGCTGGCGCATCGAGCACGCACAAGTAGTCGACCCCGCGGACATCGCCCGCTTCGGCCAGTACGGCATCGTCGCCTCCATGCAGCCGCAGCACCAGACTTCCGACCGCGTGATGGCCGAGGCGAGGCTGGGTCCAGGCCGACTCAGCGGCGCCTATGCGTGGAAAAGCATCGCCGCCGCCGGCGCGCCGCTGGCGTTCGGTTCGGACGCGCCGACCGAGATTCCCGATCCGTTCGCCGGGCTGGCTGCGGCGGTGACGCGCGCCGATGCGAACGGCGAGCCATTCGGCGGATGGCAACCGCAGGAAGCGATCTCACGCGAAGCCGCGCTCGCCGCTTACACTTCGGGGGCCGCATATGCCGGGTTCGCCGACGGCAAGTTCGGCGAGATCAAGCCCGGTCAGCGCGCCGATTTTCTGGTGCTCGACCGCGACCCGATGCTGGTCAGCGGGCCGGAGCTGCGCGACATTCGCGTGCTCCAGACGTGGATCGGCGGGATGAAGGTCTACGACACCTCGCCCACCACCCGCGGCGAACAGCGCGAGCGCCGCGATCCGGAAATAGGCCGTTAATTTCATTCGTCATCGCGAGCGTAGCGAAACGATCCATCACCTGGAGCCAGATTGCCCCGGCAATGACGAAATCAAGATGACTGCGAAGTCTGTTCGGTTGTCGCGGCCGGCGTCACCGGCTCCGCTTCTTCCTGCGCCGCCACCTTGGCCGCCTTGCGCTCGCTCACGTACATGATCAGCAGCGAGCCTTCGAACAGCGCGAGCAACGGCACCGCGAGCACCACCTGCGAGAACACGTCCGGCGGGGTGACGACGGCCGCGAGGATGAAGATTCCGACGATCACGTAACGCCGCGAGCCCGCGAACTGCTTGCGCGTCACCAGCCCCGCCCGGTTGAGCAGCAGCAGCAGCACCGGCAACAGGAAGCTGACCCCGAACGCCAGGATGAAGCGCATCACGAGGTCGAGGTAGTCGCCCATCGCCGGGAGCGCTTCCTGATGGATGCCGCCGGTTACGCCCTGGAAGCCGAGAAACCATTTGAAGGCGGTCGGCATGACGACGAAATAGGCGAGGCTCGCACCCGCGATGAACAACACCGGGGTTGCGAGAATGAACGGCAGGAAGGCCTTCTTTTCCTTCGCGTAGAGGCCCGGCGCGACGAACGCCCACAACTGGTTGGCGATGATCGGGAACGCCACCAGGAAGGCTGCGAACAGCGCCACCTTGATCTCGACGAAGAACGCTTCGTAAAGCTTGGTGTAGACGAGCCTGCCCTGGCCCGGCGGAAACGCATTGGTGAGCGGCCGCACCAGCAGCCCGAAAATGTCGCGCGCGAAGTAGAGGCACACCGCGAACGCCACGCCGAGCGCCAGGACGCACTTCACCAGCCGGCCGCGCAACTCGATCAGATGCTCGAGCAGCGGTGCCTGTGTCTCGTCGATATCGCGAAGATTGAATGCCATGGATCAGGCGTTCCTACCGTCGAGCGGCAATTCGGGCTCGCCTGCGGCGGCGGGCGTTTCGCTTGGCTTTTCCGGTGCGGGCAGTCGCGCCTCGGCAGAGGCCGGCGGGGCCATCGTCTCGGCGTTAATCGGCTGCATCTGGTCGGCAGGCGTGGCCTTCATGACGGCCTCGTTCTGCTCTTTCCACTTCCGCTCCATCTCCTCCATCTCCGCCTCGCGAATCATTGCGTCGAGGCCAGTGCGGAAATGATTGGACACGCGCCGCATCTTGCCGATCCAACGGCCGGCTGTGCGCAGTGCGAGCGGCAGATCCTTGGGGCCGATCACCAGGACCGCCACGACAACGATCACCAGCAATTCTGGGGCGTCGATTCCGAACATTGAGGGGGTCTTAGCGCCTTTTTGGCGCTGCGTCAGTTATGCTTGTCAGCCGATTGCGGCTCGACGGTAACGGTCTGGACGTCGGCGGGGAGCTGCTCGGGCTCGGCGATGCCCTGGCGGAAGCTTTTGATACCTTTGCCAAAATCGCCCATCATGTCGGAAACTCGCCCGCGTCCGAAGAGCACGAGAAGCACTAAAGCGATAATCACGATCTGAAACGGTCCGACGCTCATTACCGCACTCCGAGTGGCCCGATGGGTCGAGTCTAACGGCTTTCGGAAGGGTAATCCAGCGCTGCGGGCTCGATCTCGTCGTCCTCATCCGGCGCTTCGTCCGTTTCGTTCTCATCCTGTTCGTGAAATCCAAGCGCGCTGAAGGCTTCTTCGACCGGGTCGAGCAGCCCGGCGGCACGCAATTCGTCGAGTCCCGGCAGATCCTTGCGGCTCTCCAGCCCGAAGTGGCCGAGGAATTCGGGCGTCGTCGCGTAGATCACGGGCCGCCCGGGCACCTCGCGCCGTCCCGCGACTCGTACCCAACCCGCTTCCATCAGAACGTCGAGCGTGCCGCCGCTGGTCTGAACACCGCGAATCGCCTCGATCTCGGCACGGCTGACCGGCTCGTGATAGGCGACGATCGCGAGCACTTCGGTCGCCGCGCGCGACAGGCGGCGTACCTGCTCGCGCTCCCGGCGGAGCAGGTACGCGAGGTCGGGGGCAGTCTGGAACTGCCAGCGCTTGCCGCGCTCGACCAGGCGGATGCCGCGCGTTGCATAGTGTGCTTCGAGATCCGCCAGCGCCAACCGCACATCGGCACCACCTAGATGGGCCGAGATTGCCTCCTGGGTGAGCGGCTCCTCGGAGGCGAACAGCGTCGCCTCGACCGCACGCGCCAGGTCGTCCTGCTCGCTCAAGGCTTGATCCGCCGCAGGTGCATCGGCCCGAAGGTTTCCTCCTGCCGCAGCTCAGCCCGCCCCAGCCGCGCCAACTCGAGCGCGGCAAGAAAGCTGGAGGCGAGCGCCGACTTGCGCAGCTTGGGATCGGCGTTCGGCGGCAGGAATTCCTCGAGCCGAATCCAGTCGAGCGTGACGCCGAGCATCGCCGAGACGCGCTCAAGCGCGACATCGAGCGTCAGCACCATCCGGTCGCGGACCATGTGCACGGCCGGCTGGGTGCGCGCCTTGATCTGCCCGTAGGCCTGGACGAGCGAAAACCACTCGCACTGCCACAAGCTCTTGCGGTCGATCCGCAACCCTTCAGGCGCGCCGCGCACGAACACGTCGCGGCCGAGCCTGTCGCGCGCCATCAGCCGCGCTGCGGCCTCACGCATCGCGCCCAGCCGCTGGAGCCGCAACTGCAACCGGATCGCCAGTTCGTCGGCGCTCGGCTCCTCCTGCTCGTCCTTCGGCAGCAGCAGGCCCGACTTCAGGTATGCGAGCCACGCCGCCATCACCAGGTAATCGGCCGCCAGCTCCAGCTTCAGCGCCTCGGCCCGGTCGATGTAGTCGAGGTACTGGTCGACCAGCGCGAGGATCGAGATCTGTCGGAGATCCACCTTCTGCCGCCGCGCGAGATCGAGCAGCAGATGCAACGGCCCTTCCCACCCATCGAGTTCGAGATAGAGCGCCGCATCCTCACCTGTGGCGGAGGCGGGGCCGCCCCATCCCTCGTCAGCGGCGGGGGCTTCGACCAGGATCGCCTCATCGGTCATGCAGCGAGCTCGAGCAGGCTGTCGCGCTTGGCGATCAGGTGTTCGCGGTCACCGCTGGCTTCGCCTGTCACCGCAAGCGCGCGCTCGAGCCGCGCGGCGGTCTCGGGCAACATCGCCGGACATGTATCGGCGATGCCGATCATGTCGTCCATCTTCGCCCAGCAGTTGAGCACCAGGTCGCACCCGGCGGCGAGCGCTTTGGCCGAACGCTCGGGCACCGGCCCGGACAGGGCCTGCATGTCGATGTCGTCGGTCAGCAGCAGGCCCGAAAAGCCGATCCGCTTGCGGATGATCCTGTCGATCACGATCGGCGATTGCGTCGCGGGATTGTCCGCGTCCCACGCGGTGTAGAGTACGTGGCTGGTCATGCCGACCGGTGCGTCCGAGAGCGCGCTGAACGGGGCGATGTCAATCGCCAGCTCGGCATCGCTCGCATCGACCCGAGGCAGTTCCTTATGGCTGTCCGCGTACGCGCGGCCGTGGCCCGGCATGTGCTTGACCGTGCCGGTAACGCCGGCGCGCGCCAGCCCATCGAGCACCGCCCGCCCCAGCGCCGCCACGCGCTTCGGCTCGCTGCCGAATGCCCGGTCTCCGATGACGTCGTTCGCACCCGGCTGGCGTACGTCGAGCAGCGGGATGCAATCGACCGTGATGCCGACTTCCGCGAGATCGAGGCCGAGCGCTTCGGCGTTGGCACGCGCCGCCTCGATCGCGCTGGCCGGCGCAAGATCGTAGAGCCGGTCGAACGCCGCGCCCGGCGGGAACGCGGACCATTCCGGCGGCTTCATCCGCGCGACCCGCCCGCCTTCCTGATCGATGCACACGAACAGCCGTTCGCGCCCGTGGATCGCGCGCAGTTCGTCGGTCAGCGCGCGCAATTGCTCGCGATCCCGGGCGTTGCGCCCGAACAGGATATAGCCCGCAGGATCGGCGTCCCTGAAGAACGCCTTCTCCTCAGGCGTGAGCCGGAGGCCGGCGCATCCGAAAATCGCGGGCGTCATGCCGTGGAAAATCGCAGCAAAGCGCGGCCCCGGCAAGGGCGCGCGCCCGCCACGATGTGGACAGAGGGTTAGGCGGCCAGGCGCTCGGTCTGGCCGAGCGCGCCGCGCACGGCGTTCTGGCGATGCTCGGGGCCAAGGTTGATACCATCGGCGGCGATGAATTCGGGCACGATGCCGATGAAGCCGAACACCGCACGCAGGTACGTCTCGAGGTGTTCAAGCGCGGCCATCGCAGTGTCGTTGTAGTGCCCGCCGCGCGCGAGGGCGATGATCACCCGCTTGCCGGGGACCAGCCCCACCGGCCCGTCCTCGGTGTAGCTAAAGGTCTTGCCGGCCACGAGGATGCGGTCGATCCACGCCTTGAGCTGAGTCGGCAGCGAGAAATTGTACATCGGCGCCCCGATCACCACCGCGTCCGCGGCGATGAACTCGTCGACCACCGCGGTGTCGGCCATCGCATCCAGCGTAAGGTGCGGCAACGGCTCGGCGGTGAGGTCGCGATAGATCACCTTGCCGGTGGGATCGCGGCCGCGCAACTGGTCGAAGATAGAGCGGCTGATGACGCGGCTGACGCTGTTCTCGCCGGTGATGCTGCTGTCGATATGCAAGATAGTCACATTTGCCTCCTTAGTATTGATTTGTTACCAAGGCACGCCAAATAACTACCTGAAAGACGCCCGCAAGAACGCACCGATTTGTGACCGAGGCACATCGCTGTCACCCAGTCACACCGGAGGAACCGAAGATGCACGATCCCGCTGACCCCACCTGCCAGACGATCAGCGTCATGCTGCAGCGCATCGGCGACAAATGGACCCTCCTGGTCGTGGAATCACTCGGAGAAGGATCGAAGCGGTTCAACCAGTTGCGGCGCGAAATTCCCAGCGTGTCGCAGCGGATGCTAACGCTCACCCTGCGCAACCTGGAGCGTGACGGACTGGTTACCCGCACCGTCACTCCGAGCATCCCGCCGCGGGTCGATTACGAGCTTACCGAGCTGGGCAAGTCGCTCCAGGCGCCGATCTGCGGGTTGGTCAGCTGGGCTCACGCCCATTCGGGGACGGTGCACGAAGCGCAGGCGCGCTACGACGCGGAGCGGAACGACACCGCCGCCGCTTAGGAACCGGCCCTAGTTCTTGACCTGGCAGGCCGCGCCGGCTCGCTTGAGCTGGTTGCACAAGTCGTTCGCCGCGGCAGTGCTGCCGGCCACGGCCTGGAGCCGGTAGACGGTGCCGATATCGGCCTTGCCCTCGACTACGCGGTGCTTGAAGCCGGAGAGCATCGAGTAGCGGCCGGAGAGCTGGGACCAGCCCCGCTCGGCAGAGGCGCGATCCGAATAGGCCGCGACCTGCACGCCCACACCGCCGGTCGGCGCAGCATCCGCTTTCGGCGTGGCTGCCGGAGCCTTGGCCTGGCTTGAGCCCTGCTCGCGGTCGATGCTGGGCTTCGGAACAGTCCTGTCGGCCACGCGAACCTCGCGGCTCTGCCCTTCGGCGACCGCGAAGCTGGTGTCGCCGGTGCCCTCGTGGACTTTGCCGCCTGGGTCCTCGGGACGCGCCTTGTAAGGTTCCGCAGGCGCCTCGATTACGCTGCCGTTGGCGATCAGCTCGGGATCGGCGCGGTCGCGGCTTGCGTACCAGATGCCGCCGACAATGGCCGCCAGCAGGATCAGGCCGATCAGCGCGAAGCCGACGATGCGCGCGCTGTCGACGCTTTCGTCGGTATCTTCATCGTCGCCCTCGAGCCATGGCAACTGCTCACCGGTGTCCACGAACTCGAACGCCTCGGCTTCAGCATTCTCTGTCGGAGTCACTTCCTCGGCAGTGCCAAGCTCAGCCTGCTCCTCGGCCGGGAGCGGGTCCTGCTCGTTTTTGGCACTCTTCTTCTTGGCCATCGTCAGAGTTCCTCGACGGCCTCAACCCCCAATAAATTAAGGCCGTTTCTTAACACCTGCCCGATTTGCGCGGCAAGGAAAAGCCTCGCGGCGGACAGGGGCCGATCCTGTGCCAGGATGATGCGTTTTTGGGGATCGTCGTTACCGGCGTTCCAGAACGCGTGGAACTCCGCCGCGAGGTCGTAAAGGTAGAACGCGATGCGGTGCGGCTCACGCGCCTGCGCCGCTGCTTCGACCATGCGGGGAAATTGCGCCGCCTGCCGGACGAGCACCATTTCATCCGCGCCCAGCCGTTCCAGCGCCTCGCCCGACGGCGCGAGCCCTTCGACCGCGCCCTTGCGCATCGTCGAGGCGATCCGCGCATGCGCGTACTGGACGTAGAACACCGGATTGTCCTTCGATGCCTCGACCACTTTGACGAAGTCGAAGTCCATCTGGGCTTCCGGCTTGCGGGTCAGCATGGTGAAGCGGACCACGTCCTTGCCCACTTCCTCCACCATGTCCGCAATGGTGACGAAGTTGCCGGAACGCTTGGACATCTTGGCCGGCTCGCCGCCGCGCATGAGCTGGACCATCTGCACCAGCTTGACGTCGAACGGGATTGGCTTGCCCTCTCCCTCGCTGAGCGCCGCGACCGCCGCCTTGATCCGCTTGACCGTGCCGGCATGGTCGGCGCCCCAGATGTCGATCAGCGCGTCGGCCGCCTCGGCCTTCTGCATATGATAGGCGAGATCGGCGCCGAAATAGGTCCAGTTGCCATCGCTCTTGCGGATCGGCCGATCCTGGTCGTCACCGAAGCGGGTCGAGCGGAACAGCGGCAGTTCGACCGGTTCCCAGTCCTCGATCTCCTTGCCTTTCGGCGCCTCGAGCACGCCATCGTAGACGAGATCGTGCGCGCGCAGCCAGCGCTCGGCTTCCTCGGGCTTGCCGGCACGCTGCAACGCCGCCTCGGACGAGAACACGTCGTGATGGATGCCGAGCAGCGCGAGGTCCGCGCGGATCATGTCCATCATCGCGGCGACGGCGCGCTCGCGGAACAAGTCGAGCCATTCGCTCTCCGGAGCCGACGCATACCGGTCGCCGAGTTCCGCCACCAGCGCCTGCCCGATCGGAATCAGATAATCGCCGGGATAGTAGCCCTCGGGAATTTCGATCGTCTGGCCCAGCGCTTCGAGATACCGCAAGTGCACCGAACGGCCGAGCGTCTGCACCTGCGCCCCGGCGTCGTTGACGTAGTATTCGCGGGTGACATCGTAGCCGGCGAATTCGAGCAGGCTGGCGAGCGCATCGCCGACCACCGCGCCGCGGCAATGGCCCATATGCATCGGGCCGGTGGGATTGGCCGAGACATATTCGACATTCACCCGGGTGCCCGCACCAAGCCGGGAACGGCCGTAGTTGGCGCCGAGCCGGGCGATCGCCAGCACTTCGTCACGCCAGGCCTTGTCGTCCAACCGCAGGTTGATGAACCCCGGCCCGGCGATCTGAGCCGAGATCACCAGCGGATCTCCCGCGAGCCGGGCGGCGACCGCTTCGGCCAGTGCGCGCGGATTCGCGCCGGCGCCTTTCGCGAGCACCATCGCGGCATTGGTCGCCAGGTCGCCATGCGAGGGATCGCGCGGCGGCTCGACGCTCACCGCGTGGCGCGGCGTTCCCGCGGGCAGCACGCCGTCGGCTTCCAGGCCCGCGAGCGCGGCGTCGATCCTGGCCGCGAAGGCCGCGTAGAGTGTCTGCGTATCGGACATGGCGCGCCGTTAGCGGGTTTGGGCCCGCACCGGAAGGCCGCCGTCAGCGTGTCGCGTTGTAGGCGAGCTGGTCTTCGCTCAGCTGAAAGCCGACCAGCATCTCGAAGTTGGCCCGCGCCAGCGCCGCGCGCACGTCAGGCTCGGACAGCGGATCGACTGCCGCGCTTTCCTCGCCAGGCTTGCGCTTTTCGGTGATGCGCCGGCGGATGTCGTCCGGCAGGGTCGCTTCGCCACGATCGATGTAGGCACCGCCGGCGGCTTGCGCCTGGGCGCGCGATTCCCCGTCGGCAAAGGTCAGGCTGACCGTACCCACGCGCTTGGCGACGACCGAACTGCCGCCGCGCAGCACGGTGACGAAATAGGGAAGCTGCACCGTCCGCGCGCCGCTGGTGTTGCGCCGGGTTGCCAGCACATCGAAGTTGGCGGTGGCATAAACCCGCTCACCCGTGTCGTCGCACTGAGTTTGCACGTTGGTGATCGTCGCGGCGATGTCGAGCGCGTCGGAAGTGCGCGCGCTGGCCGGGCTGAAGGTGGTGATGTCCCCGGTGTAGTCGGGAATGCCGACCGCCGGGCACACGGTGCGCAAGGCAGTGATGCCGACGCCCTGATCGACTACGATGTCCCCCTCCTTGCCGCATCCGGCCAGGGCGGCCGTGGCGGTCAAGGCAATGGCGGCGGTGCGAAACTTCATCCCGGTTCCCTTGTCGATAGCGGGCTTTATCGGTTCGGGGCCCTAGCTCTTTCGCCCCGGCGGCACAACGGCTAGAGGCGGCGACATGAACGCCCCCTTTCCACCGGCCGACAGGGCTTCCGGCAAGGCGCCGCTGACGGTGCTGATCGCGGCCCCGCGCGGGTTCTGCGCGGGCGTCGATCGGGCGATCGACATCGTCGAGCGCGCGATCCAGCGCTACGGCGCGCCGGTCTACGTGCGGCACGAGATCGTCCACAACCGCTACGTCGTCGACGCGCTCAAGGCCAAGGGCGCGGTGTTCGTCGAGGAACTCGACGAAGTGCCCGACGGCGTGCCGGTGGTGTTCAGCGCGCACGGCGTGCCCAAGTCCGTCCCCGCCGCCGCCGAGGAGCGTGGCCTGTCCTACCTCGACGCGACCTGCCCGCTGGTGAGCAAGGTCCACCGCCAGGCCGAGCGCCAGATCGAGGCAGGGCGCCATATCGTGTTCATTGGCCACAGTGGGCATCCCGAAGTCGTCGGCACCTTCGGTCAGGTCCCCGAAGGCGCGATGACGCTGATCGAGACGCTGGAAGACGTGGCGGCGCTGTCTTTCCCACCGGAGGCCAGGCTCGCGTACCTGACCCAGACCACCCTGTCGGTCGACGACACGGCGGCCATCCTCGACGCGCTCAAGGCACGCTATCCGCTTATCGTCGGCCCCAAGGCGGAGGACATCTGCTACGCCACCTCGAACCGCCAGGCCGCGGTCAAGCAGATCGCGCCGCAGGCGGACATGGTGCTGGTGATCGGAGCGCCCAACAGCTCGAACTCGCTGCGGCTGGTCGAAGTGGCCGAACGCTGCGGCACCCCCGCGCGGCTGATCCAGCGCGCCGCCGAGATCGATTCCGCGTGGCTCGACGGAGTAAGCACCCTCGGCCTCACCGCCGGCGCTTCGGCGCCCGAGGAGCTGGTGCGCGAAGTGATCGACCGGCTCTGCGAATGGCGCGCGGTCGAGGAACGCCCGGTGGTGAACGCGGTAGAGAAGATGGTGTTCAAGCTGCCGCGCCAGCTCGTCGAATAGGATTCCGGTGGCAGTCTACACCCATCTCGCGGCCGAGGAGCTGGCCGAGCTGATCGGCGAGTACAGCGTCGGCAGGCTCGTTTCGGCCAAGGGCATCGCCGAGGGCGTGTCGAACTCGAACTGGTTGGTCGAAACCACCGGCGGACGGTTCATCCTAACGCTCTACGAACGGCGGATCGAGACGCGCGACCTGCCGTTCTTCCTCGGCCTGCTCGATCATCTCTCGGCGACCGGTTGCCCGGTGCCGCGCACGATCCATGACCGCGCGGGTGCGGCCTGGCGCATGGTCGGCGACAAGGCCGGCGCGCTGATCGAGTTCCTTCCCGGGGTCTCGATCGAACGGCCGACGCCCGCGCAGGCCCGGGCGGTCGGAGCCGCGCTCGCCGGCATCCACCTCGGCGCGGCGGGCTTCGGCCACAGCCGCCGGAACGAGCTGGGACCGGCCGCATGGCGCGAACTGGCCGACGATTGCGGCGATGAGGCGCTCGGCTCGATCGACCCTGGCTTGCCCGGGCTGGTCCGCGACGAGCTGGCGCTGTTCGCAGAACGCTGGCCCAGCGAACTTCCCGCCGGGGTGATCCACGCCGACCTGTTCCCCGACAACGTGCTGATGCTCGGCGACGAGGTCTGCGGGCTGATCGACTTCTACTTCGCCTGCAACGACTTCCTCGCCTATGACCTGGCCGTCACCCATGCCGCGTGGTGCTTCGACGGCGGCGATGTATTCCGGGCCGACGTGGCCGCCGCGCTGATGGCCGGTTACGAAGCTGTCCGCCCCTTGAGCGAGAGCGAGCGGGCCGCGCTGCCCCTGCTTGCGCGTGGTGCATCGATGCGGTTCCTGATGACCCGCGCCTATGACTGGCTGCACACCCCGGCAGACGCGCTGGTGACCCGCAAGGACCCGCTGGCCTTCGCGCGGCGATTGTCCTTCTATCAGACACATGGCGGCGACGCCTTCAAAACCGGCGCGGATTGAGGCAATCCCCTGCGGATGAAACGCGTCGAATTGTTCACCGATGGTGCCTGCAAGGGCAATCCCGGCCCCGGCGGCTGGGGCGCGCTGCTGCGCCTCGGCAAGCATGAGAAAGAGCTGTCGGGCGGCGAATCGGACACCACCAACAACCGCATGGAGATGACTGCGGTGATCCGCGGGCTAGAGGCGCTGATCGAGCCATGCGAAGTCGCGATCTACACCGACAGCCGCTATGTGATGGACGGCATGACCAAGTGGCTCGACGGCTGGCAGAAGCGCGGATGGATCAGCGCCAGCAAGCAGCCGGTCCGCAACAAGGACCTGTGGCACGAACTGATCGAGGCCGCGAGCAAGCACACCCTCGAATGGAACTGGGTGCGCGGGCACAACGGCCACCCGGAGAACGAGCGGGTCGACCGCCTCGCATCCAATGCAGCGGAGGCTATCGCGAAGGGCTAGTTATAGCCGCGCGAGTGACGGCGAACGGCATGTGAAGCGCTGTGACCTTCCGGAGAAAACGGCGTTTTAATTCAGCTTGTTGGGTACTTTTCACCAGAGATCGCGTGTGACCTTTGGCGGGCAGGCCCCACGGCGCAATATCGACGATCGAAAGAACCGGGTTTGGTTGACTCTAGCGATCTGCGAACGTGTAGGAAAATCCCGGTCCGTCGTAGCGTGTGCGAGATAGAAGCCTTGAAGTTCGTGTGTTGCTTGAGGGCCATCTGCGGTCTCCACATGCGGAACCTTGCGCGGTTTCTCACAGAGGACGCGAACTATTTCGACGAGGCGGCTAGTATTTCCGGGCAGAGCCCCTATCTTTGATCGGCTATAGTCGCAAATTGATGGTCTTCGGCGCTTTAGCGGCTCCAACTTCCTTCTCGCGCTTCTCCTAGCATCGGGGATCGCCTTTCGGTTTCCCCCTAAAGAAGGAATTTGATATGCCGATCGGTACAGTGAAATTTTTCGACAACGCCAAGGGCTATGGCTTCATCACCAATGAAGCCGGGGGCAACGATGCCTTCGTCCATATTTCAGCGGTCCAGGCTGCCGGGATGACCACTCTCGATAAGGAGCAGCGTCTGTCCTACGCCCTCGAGAACGACCAGCGCGGCAAATCCAGCGCCGTGAATCTCGAAGCCGCCTAACTCAACGACGATCTTGCTGAATGAATGGGACGGGTGCCAAGCGCCCGTCCTTTTTCTTTGTCCGCTGCGCTGGTGTCGGCGAATATCCGCAATGGATTGTTAGCTGACGCAGCCAGCCAGACCCCACGGCTATCAAATCCCAGTGCCGGGAGAATTTGTGCCAGCGCGCGTTTGAGCTCGGCCGAACCGGCCCGGCCCGTATCGGGCTGGATCGAGCGTGGACGTCATCGCATCGGGAGCGAGTCCAACCAACGACTGCGCCGCCATCCGTGCGGTGGCCGGGGCGGTCTGGATTCCCGCGCCGCCTTGGCCGGCGAACCAGAAGAACGCCGGATTTGTCGGGTCGCGGCCGATGACCGGCAGCCGGTCGGGCGCGAAGCTGCGCAGACCTGCCCAGCGATGCTCGACCGCTTCGACTTGCCAGTCGACCGCCTGCCCGAAACGATCCACGGCCTCTGCCACGTCGATTTCCTCGGCGGCGGCATCGCACGGAGCGCTGGGGGTTTCGTCATGGGGGCTGACCCATAGGCGCCCGCTCTCGGGCTTGAAGTAGAAGCTGCCGGAGATGTCGAGCACCAGCGGCAGCCTATCGGGCGGCGCTGGTCGGGTGCGAAGCTGTGCGATCGTGCGCCGCAGCGGCGTTATGCCGAGCGGGCGCAGGCCGCTGCGCGTCGCGACCCGGTCCGCCCATGCACCGGCGGCATCGACCAGCGTGTCGCACGCCAGCGCCTCGCCGGTTTCGGTGGTCACTTGCCAGCGGCCGCCATCATGCCGCGCTTCGGCCAGCCGGGCCCGGCAACGCAGTTCCACGCCCGTCCGCTTCCCCTCGGCCAGATAGTGCGCGTGGAGCGCGGCGACGTCGATGTCGCGGCAATCCGGCTCCCACGCCGCTTCGCGCCATTGCGGGCGCAGGCCCGGTACGATCGCCTCGATCCGCCCGCGCCCGACACGTTCGACCCTCACGCCCGCCTCGGCATAGCGGGCAAGGAACGCGTCGAGCTTCGGACCGTCTTCCGCGCGAGCGAGATTGAGCGCGCCGCGCGGGCCGAGAAAGCCACGGTCCGCCAGCCACGGGCCCGAAGCGCTGGTCAGCGGCTGGACAAGGGGGCCTCCGTAGGTCTCCGCCCAGAAAGCCGCCGAACGGCCGGTGGCGTGGTAGCCCGGGCGCTCCTCGGCTTCGAGCAACGCCACCGAACAATGCGGCGCGAGCTCGGCCGCAAGGCTCGCGCCCGCCATTCCCGCGCCGACAATCGCGACATCGAACCGCGTGCTCAAGCGCGCTCGTCCTTTGGCCCCACTCGATCGAGGAACCTGTCGATCCCGGCGAGAGCGCGGTCGCGCACCGCGTCGACTTCGCGCAGGATTTCGTGGTGCGCCTCTTTTCCGAAGCGCAGCACTTCGCCGCGCGGGATGCGCGCCATCGCCCGCTCGATCGCGCGCGGGCTTACGAGCTTGTCGTTGCTGGTGGTGATCGTGAACACCGGGATCGCTATTGCCTCCAGCGCGCCGGGCCGTTCGAGCAGGCTGTTGGAAGCGAATGCGCGCTCGACCCAACCCCAGCTCCCCGGCCCCATCTTCAGTTCGGGCCGGTGCTCGCGCCACCACAGCTCGTCGGCGTAGCGGTCCTCATCGTGGGTCAGCAGCCGCTGGCGGTTGACCGGGACTTCGCCCGGCTTCTCGCTCCATTTCCATGCAGGCCGGCGCGGATCGCCGAGCTTGGTCATCCACCGCGCAAGCGAATGCATGAACTGGCGCGGCAGCACGCCAATGAAGCCGAGCATCGGCGCGGACAGCACCAGCGCATCGGGCGCGACCGCCTTCTCCGCCACCGCGCGCAACGCCAGGTGCCCGCCCATCGAATGCCCGGCAAGCACGTGCGGGCCGGGATTGGCCTTCACCCAACCGGGCCAATAGGCCGCGAGGTCCGAGATCCAGACGCCGAAATCGCTCACATGCCCGGTCACCGGATCGGCGCCGAGGCGGCCCGAACCGGCCTGCCCGCGCCAGTCGATCGCGCTCACCTGCCAGCCCTGCCGGCGCCAGTGCTCGAGCGTCTCGGCGTACTTCTCGTAATAGTCGCCGCGCCCGGGAAGGAACAGGATCGAACCGCGGGCCGCCCCCTCCGGAGGGGTCCAGCGGATCTGCCTGATCGGATAGCCGTCTGGCGCGTGCCACAGGCTCTCGATCGCCCCGGCCGGGATCGCACGGCGGTCGAAATCGCTCGCGTTAGGGCTAATGCCGGCCTCCTTGCCGTGGTTACTTTTTAGTAAGCCCTGACAGCTAGGACTGCATCCCGGGACTCGTTGAATCTTTGGGGCAGACCGTGTCGGCAACCATGTTTCAGTATGCGCTGCTTGGCGCCTTGGCAATTGCGCTGCTGTGGGCCGCTTTCAGCGACTTGCGCGAGCGCACCATCGCCAACTGGCTCAACGCCGCGATCGCGCTCGGCGCGCCGCTGTTCTGGTGGGCCGCGGGCCTCGCGCTGTGGCCCGATGTCGCGCTCCAGCTCGGAATAGCGCTCGCCGCCTTCGCGCTGCTCGCCGGCCTGTTCGCACTCGGCGCGATGGGCGGCGGCGACGTCAAGCTCCTGACCGCGCTGGCGCTGTGGATTCCGCCCCTGCTGTTCGTGCAGCTACTGATCGTCATGGCGCTGGTCGGCGGCGTGCTCACCATCCTGTTCAGCGCATGGCACATCGCGCGCCGCCGCCGTGAACGGCTGGCGATCCCATACGGCCTCGCGATCGCGTTCGGCGGCCTGTGGGTTCTCGGCACCAACTACTGGCCCGCAGCCGGCGCGCTCCCCGGCCTGGCTGGGTGAACCCGATTTTAACCACTGCGGTCGTAACGCCGCATCTCTGCTTGGTAGGGCATCAAAAGGGCTCGACGCATCATGGACCGTAAGAAACTTCTCCTCCTGCTCGGCGCGCTGGTCATTGCGATCGGCACCGCCATGATGGCACGGAGCATGTTCGCCGGGGCCGCCACGCCAGAGGCGCAGGCTGTGGTGGTCGAACCCGAAGGGCCCAAGGTGCTCGTCGCCCAGCGCGGCCTTCCGATCGGCACGATCATCACCGCCGATTCGGTGGCGTACCAGAACTGGCCCAAGGAAATGGTCCAGGACGCCTACTTCATCGATGGCGAGGCCGACATGAGCAAGCTGCTCGGCACCGTCGTCCGCAATGCGATCACCGCCGGAGAGCCTATCACCCGCGGCGCGCTCGTCTCGCCGGGCGACCGCGGCTTCCTTGCCGCCGCCCTGGGGCCCGGCATGCGCGCGGTCACCATTCCAGTGTCGGCCAAGACCGGCGTCGGCGGCTTCGTGTTTCCGGGCGACCATGTCGACCTGATGCTGACGCAGACCGTCAAGGGTGACGAAGGCGCTCCGCTCAAGGCCGCCGAAACGATCCTGCGCAACATCCGCGTGCTCGCCACCGATCAGTCCACCGACAGCGAAACCGTCGATGGCAAGACCGTCGTGCGCACCTTCCGCACCGTCACCCTCGAAGTGACGCCCAAGATCGCCGAGAAGGTCTCGGTCGCACAGACCATCGGCACGCTCAGCCTGTCGCTGCGCTCGATCGCCGACAACCAGAGCGATCTCGAAAAGGCGATCGCTTCGGGTGAAGTCGATGTGCCGGAAGGCGCGAGCAAGGAAGAGGAAGAGAAGCTGCTGCGCTCGGCGTTGAACCGTCCGATCGACGGCCCGACTTCGTACGTCACCGGCGGCCAGGTCTCGCGCTTCCAGCGCAGCACGATGCCGCTTTCCGGCGTCGAGAGCGCCCGTCAGGTCGCGACCAGCGTCGTCAATTCCTACAGCGGTGACGTTTCCGCGACCGTGGCGATCCCGCGCGGCCCTGTGGTTCGCGTCACCCGCGGCAAGGACACCGAAGCCGTGCCCGTCTCCGGCAGCAGCACCCGCGTGCTGTCGCCGCAAACCAGCGCCCGGAACAAGTAATCATGACCATCGGGGACATCATCGCCATCCGCACCGTCGCGGCCAAGCGTAGCCACACAAGGGGCAAGACCATGAATCGCCGCCTTACCGCCACTCTGCTGGGCGCGGCCTGTGCCGTGCTGCCGCTGGCCGCAATGCCCGCGGCCCCGGCCAACGCCCAGACGGTGTTGCGCCCGGCGCAGGACATCGTGCTGTCGATCGGGCGCGGCCAGCTCGTCACCGTGCCGGGTTCGATGAGCGACGTGTTCGTCGCCAACGATTCGATCGCAGACGTGCAGGTCAAGTCGGCCCGCCAGCTCTACGTGTTCGGCAAGGCGGGCGGCGAGACCACGCTCTACGCCAGCAACGCCGCCGGCGACGTGGTGTGGTCTGCCAACATCCGCGTGGGTTCGAACATCGACAGCGTCGATCAGATGCTGGGGCTGGCGATGCCCGACGCGAAGATCGCGGTCACGACCATGGGGACCAACACCGTGCTGTTGACCGGCACCGTCGCTGCGCCGGAAGACGCCGCCGAGGCCGAGCGCCTGGTGAAGGCGTTCGTCGGCGATAGCTCCAACGTGATCAGCCGCCTCAAGATGGCAACCCCGCTGCAGGTGAACCTGCGCGTGCGCTTCGCCGAGGTCAGCCGTTCGCTGGTCCGTGCGCTCGGCGTCAACCTCACCTCGGGTGACTCGACGAGCGGCATCCAGTTCGGTGTCGGCCAGGGAAAGAACTTCTTCAATACGTTCCGCCCCAACACCTACCCCGGCGCCTCGGTCACCGGCGTCGGCAACCAGCCGAAGCTCTACATTCCCGACGTCAACAGCCCGGGCAAGTTCGTCGAGGTCAACGGGACCAGCGTCAATAACATCGCCAACGGGACGACCCTCGCCCTGGCAGGCAAGCTGCTCGGTCTCGACTTGCTCGGCGCGCTCGACCTTGCCGAGACCGACGGGCTCGTCACCACGCTGGCGCAACCGAACCTGACCGCGCTTTCGGGCGAAACCGCCGACTTCCTCGCCGGCGGCGAATTCCCGATCCCGATGAGCCAGGGCCTCGGCAGCACCTCGGTCGAATACAAGAAGTACGGCGTCAGCCTTGCTTACACGCCGACGGTGCTCTCCAACGGGCGGATCTCGCTCCGCGTGCGGCCCGAGGTATCCGAGCTCTCCACCCAGGGCGCGGTGGTGCTCGACAACTTCACCATTCCGGCGCTGACCGTGCGCCGCGCCGAGACGACGATCGAACTCGGCTCCGGCCAGAGCTTCATGATCGCCGGGCTGCTCAGCAACAACGCGCAGAGCGCGATCAACAAGGCCCCCGGCGTCGGCGACCTGCCGATCCTGGGCAACCTGTTCAAGTCGACCAGCTTCCAGAAAGGCCAGACCGAACTGGTGATCGTGGTCACGCCGTATCTGGTCAACCCGGTCGACGACAAAGACATCGTCCTGCCCACCGACGGGTTCCGCGCTCCCAACGCGTTCCAGCAATTGCTCGGCGTCGAGAATGACGGCGTCAATGGCGGTACGCGGCCAAAGCCGACCGCGGTCGGCCAGGGCGCCGAAGCGCCGAGGGTCGGGGTTGCCGAACAACCGACAGACGATCGCGATCGCCAGAACGTCCAGGCGCGTGCCGAGGCCGCCCCGGTGGCGCCCGGCTTCAGCCTCAAGTGAGAAAGGTGCCTGAGATGTCCATCCGCATGAAACGACCGCTCGCCGCAGCAGTCGCCCTTTCGCTCGGGCTGTCGCTCGCCGCGTGTGGCGGCGTGGAGAACAACCGCGGGCTCGAGAGCGTCAAGCAGCCGGTGGTCGAGCGCCAGAACTACACGCTCGACGTCAACACCGGCGCGGGCGGGCTGCCGATCCCCGAACAGCGCCGCCTTGCCGACTGGTTCGATTCGCTCGACCTCAAGTACGGCGACCGCATCTCGATCGACGATCCGCTGGACAGCGGCGCGACGCGCGAAGCCGTTGCCGCGATCGCGGGCCGCCACGGCCTGCTGATCAGCGACGGCGCACCGGTCACCGAAGGCTTCGTCGATCCGGGTTCGGCACGCGTCGTCGTCACCCGCAGCCACGCCTACGTACCCGGCTGCCCCGACTGGTCGGGCCGGATGACCTCGACCCTCAACAACGAAACCAGCTCCGGCTTCGGATGCGCGGTCAACAGCAACCTGGCCGCGATGATCGCGAATCCGGAGCACCTGCTGCACGGCGCGACCGGCACCGGCGAAACGGTTGTGATGAGCGCCAACAAGGCGATCGACAGCTATCGTGAGCGGAAGCCAACCGGTGAAGGCGGCCTGTCGACAACGTCCAGCCAGAGCGCCGGCGCAGGAGGAAACTGATGAACGCCCCTTGGAAACCTTCGTCCGTAGGTAACCGCGACCCGTTCGCCGCCTTCATATGCGACGAAACGGCGCTCGACGTGCTGCGCCCGGTCGTGATCGAGATGGGCTGGCAGCCGGAGAAGTGCGCCAAGGGCGGCCTGCGCAACGCGGTGCAATCGCTGTCGATTGCGGCGAGCCCGGCGATCCTCATGGTCGACTTGTCGGAGAGCGGCGACCCGCTCAACGACATCAACGCGCTGGCCGAAGTCTGCGAGCCGGGCACGGTGGTGATCGCCGTCGGCCAGGTCAACGACGTGCGCCTCTATCGCGATCTCGTTGCCAGCGGCATCCACGATTACCTGCTCAAGCCGCTTTCGGCCGGCCAGGTGCGTGACGCACTGGTGCAGGCGCAGGCGGTATTCTCCTCGCCCAAGAGCAATGATGCGTCGACTGCCAAGAAGCATATCTCGACCGCGGTCGTCGGCACGCGGGGCGGTGTGGGCGCATCGACGCTCGCCACTTCGCTCGCCTGGCTGTTCAGCGCCGATCACAAGCTGCCGACCGCGCTGCTTGACCTCGACGTGCACTTCGGCACCGGCGCCCTCGCGCTCGATCTCGAGCCCGGCCGCGGCCTGACCGATGCGATCGACAACCCGAGCCGCATCGACGGCCTGTTCATCGAGCGCGCGATGATCCGCGCGAACGACAACCTCGCAATCCTTTCCGCCGAGGCGCCGATAAACTCCCCGCTGATGACCGACGGCTCCGCCTTCGTGCAGCTCGAGGAGGAATTCCGCCAGGCGTTCGAGATGACCGTGGTCGATCTGCCGCGCAACATGCTGATCAACTTCCCGCACCTGCTGGCGGACATGAACGTGGTGCTGCTGGCGACCGAGATGACGCTGGCTTCGGCGCGCGACGCGATCCGCATCATGTCGTGGCTCAAGACCAACGCCCCGCACGCACAGGTGCTGGTCGCGGCCAACAAGGTTCAGACCGGGGGTGCCGAGATCAGCAAGGCCGATTTCGAAGCCTCGATCGAGCGCAAGATCAACTTCTCGATCCCGTTCGATCTCAAGGCCGCTTCGAATGCTGCCAAGCTCGGCCAGACCTTCGCCGACGCCAACCGCGCCAGCAAATCGGCCTCGGTGATGCGCGACATCGCCCATGCGATCCTCGGCGCTGCCGACGACGACGCGGCGGATGCCGCGGTTGCCGGCCCGGGCAAGTCGCTGCTCGACAAGTTCGATTTCAAGTCGCTGCTGGCGAAGAAGGGCAAAGTCTCGGCGCGCGAAGCAGCCGAGTGACGTCTGCTACAGTCCGGCGGGCCAGTCCCGCCGGCTTCGATGCTGATTGGGAAAGGCGGTTTTCCGCATGAACATTGTCGAGCTTCTGCTGATCGGCATGGGCCTGATGGCGGTGATGGCGCTCGGCTATCTCGCGTTCGCCGGCCCATCCGCCACCAAGGAAGGTGCGCGGCGGCTGCAGACTGTGCGCTTCCGCCATTCCGAGAGCACGTCCGACAAGGTCGAAGGCCAGCTCAAGAAGGCGATCGCGGCGCGCAAGCCGAAGATGCACAAGATTGCGGGCTCGAGCTCGCGTGTCGAGGCGCTGCAAGTGCGCCTGACGCGCACCGGCAAGAACTGGACCCTGTCGCAGTATCTCTACACCTCGCTCGGCCTTGCGATCGGGGTGATGGTGCTGGTGTACTTGCGCAGCGGAGCGGCACTGCTGTCGATCGGCATGGGCGTGCTGGTCGGCGCTGGCATTCCGCACATGGTGGTGAACTCCTCCATCAAGCGCCGGATCAACCGCTTTACCGCCAAGTTTCCCGATGCGATCGAGCTGCTCGTGCGCGGCCTGCGCTCCGGCCTGCCGGTGACCGAGACGCTCTCCGTCGTGGCCCAGGAAGTGCCCGGCCCGGTGGGCGAGGAATTCAAGGCGGTGGTCGACCGCATCAAGGTCGGCCGCACGATGGAGGAAGCGCTCCAGGAAACGGCGGACCGGCTCGGCACACCCGAGTTCCAGTTCTTCGTCATCACCCTGGCGATCCAGCGCGAGACCGGCGGCAACCTCGCCGAGACGCTGTCGAACCTGGCCGACGTGCTGCGCAAGCGCGCCCAGATGAAGCTCAAGATCCGCGCGATGAGCTCGGAATCGAAAGCCTCGGCCTATATCGTCGGCGCCCTGCCGTTCCTCGTGTTCGGCATGATCTGGTGGATCAACCCGAACTATATCGGCGGCTTCTTCACTGACGACCGGCTTATCGTCACCGGCCTCGGCGGCCTGGTGTGGATGGGCATCGGCGCCTTCATCATGGCCAAGATGGTCAGCTTCGAAATCTGAGTTGGGACACAGGCAGCCATGATCAACACCCCGCCCGGACCCACTCTGCTCGGCTTCGACGTGATGATGGTCGGCACGCTCCTCGCGGGCGTCGCCGCCATGGCGATGATGTACGCCGTCTACACCGCGCTCACCGTGCGCGATCCGATGGTCAAGCGCGTCAAGGCGCTCAACGCGCGGCGCGAGGAGCTCAAAGCCGGGATCGTCACCTCGACCGCGCGCAAACGCCAGAGCCTCATCCGCAAGAGCGAGACGACCGACAGGATGAGGGGCACGCTGGAAGGCCTCAAGGTCCTCCAAGACAGCCAGCTCAAGCAGGCCCAGCAGAAGCTGGCGCAGGCCGGCTACCGCAACAAGGAATGGGCGGTCGCGGTGATCTTCGCCCGCATGATCCTGCCGATCGTGCTCGGCTCGCTCGGCCTGTTCCTGTTCTATTTCAGCGATACCTTCCCCGATTGGGGCAGCTTCAAGCGCCTGATGGGCTTCGCGGTGATGCTGATCGCCGGCTACAAGGGCCCGGATATCTTCATCGCGAACAAGGTCTCCAAGCGCACCGCGGCGATCCGCAAGGGCTTGCCCGATGCGCTCGACCTGCTGGTGATCTGCGCCGAAGCCGGCCTCACAGTCGATGCGGCGTTCAACCGTGTCGCCAAGGAGCTCGGCCGCGCCTACCCGGAGCTGGGTGACGAGTTCGCCCTTACGTCGATCGAGCTGTCGTTCCTGACCGAGCGCCGGCAGGCGTTCGAGAACCTCGCCTATCGCGTGAATCTCGATTCGGTGCGCGGCGTGGTCACGACCATGCTCCAGACCGAACGGTACGGCACCCCGCTGGCGTCCGCATTGCGCGTGCTGTCGGCGGAATTCCGCAACGAGCGCATGATGCGCGCGGAAGAAAAGGCAGCCCGCCTACCGGCGATCATGACCGTGCCGCTGATCCTGTTCATCCTGCCGGTGCTGTTCATCGTCATCCTCGGCCCGGCGGCGTGTTCGATCAGCGACGCCTTCGCGGCCAAGCCGGGACAAACCCAGTAAGACCCTTCGTCATCCCCGCGCAGGCGGGAATGACGAAGGGTTGCTTCAGACGATGCTGCCGTAATCGATGCCCTCGGCGTTGAGGTCGGCAGCTTCGGCCCTGATGCGCGTCAGCAGGGTGCGGAAGGCGGCCAGCTCTTCATCGGTGAAGGTGGCGAACAGCCGCCGCTCCATCTCCAGCGCTAGCGGCATGATCACGCCGTGCATCGCCCGGCCCGCATCCGTCAGGTCGAGCAGGTGCGACCGGCCGTCCTCGGTATTGGGCTGGCGCGCGGCGAGGCCGCGCTTCTCCAGTTCCTTGCAAGCGCGGTTGACCGCGACTTTGTCCATGATCGTCAGCCGGGTGAGCTGGCGCTGGGTCAACGCGCCGGAATCGCCGAGCACCGCCATCACCCGCCATTCGGGCACGTTGAGTCCGAAGCGGCTGCGATATTCCTCCGCGATCCGCACGCTCACCGTATTGGCGGTGATCGACATCAGGTAGGGCAGGAACTGACCGAGGCGCGTCGTGTGGGGCATTGCGCCGCGAACTTATCGCAAAGTGTTGGTCGATGCGCCTACTTTTGCTTGGTCTCCGTTTCGCCGTCATTTTGCAGCAATCGACCCGCGACCGCGTCGAGCCGCGCCGCGCGGGCGCGGTCCCACTGTTCGCGCGGGGTAACGATCGCGTGGTCGAGCGCACGGTCGATCGGACTGGCCGTGCGCCGCTTGGGCAGCACCGCGGCGAGCTTCGCCAGCGCGTCCTGCGCCAGCGCCGCGTTGGCGCGCATCACCGCGAGCACGGCGTCCACCTCGACCCCGCCCTCGCCTTCGCGCCAGGCATCGTAATCGGTGACCATGCCGAGCAGCGCGTAAGGCAGCTCCGCTTCGCGCGCGAGGCGCGCCTCGGGCATTGCCGTCATGCCGATAACATCGGCGCCCCAGGCCCGGAACATGCGGCTCTCGGCGCGGGTCGAGAACTGCGGGCCTTCGATGGCGACGTAGCAGCCGCCGCGATGCACGGTGGCGCCCGCCGCCTCCGCTGCGTCGGCGGCGAGTTTGGCGAGGCGCCGGCACACGGGATCGGCGAGGCCGACATGCGCCACCAGTCCCTCGCCGAAGAAGCTGCGCTCACGCGCCAGGGTCCGGTCGATGAACTGGTCGACCGCGACGAACTGGCCCGGCGCCAGCTCCTCGCGCAGCGAGCCGATCGCCGACAGCGCGAGAACGTCGGTCGCTCCGCAGCGCTTCAGCACGTCGATATTGGCGCGGTAATTGACGGCCGAGGGCGGGAGGCGATGGCCGGCGCCATGACGGGCGATGAACGTGAAGCGCACGCCCCCGACAAGCCCGGTCGTGACCGGTCCGGACGGATCGCCGAACGCGCTGGCGACGCGGATTTCCTGCGCCTCGTCGAGCCCGGCGACAGCTTCCAGGCCCGAGCCGCCGATGACTCCGATGTGCCAGCCGCCAGCCATTGCCGGTCTTATCGCGGGGCCATCCGGATGGCGCCGTCGAGCCGCACGTGCTCGCCGTTGAAATAGCCGTTCTCGACCATCGCCAGCACCAGCGCGGCATATTCCGCCGGATCGCCAAGCCGCTTGGGGAACGGCACCTGCAGCGCGAGCGATTCCTGCGCCTTCTCCGGCAGTCCGGCGAGCAGCGGGGTCTTGAAGATGCCCGGCAGGATTGAATTGACGCGGATGCCCTCGCTCATCAGGTCGCGCGCGACCGGCAGCGTCATCGCCACGATCGCGCCCTTGGAGGCGGCATAGGCGACCTGGCCGATCTGCCCATCCTCGGCCGCGACCGAGGCAGTGCTGACGATCACCCCGCGCTCCCCGTCCTGCAACGGTTCGGCGGTCATCATCCCGGCGGCGGCCTTGGCCATGCACAGGAAGCTGCCGACGGTGTTGACCATCAGCGTCTTGACGAACTGGTCGAGCGGCAGGTGGCTGATCTCGCCGGTTTCCTTGTCGCGGCGGGTGATCTTGCCGACGGTGCCGATGCCCGCGCAATTGACCAGGATGCGCTCCTGCCCGTGCGCCGCGCGCGCGTTGACGAACCCGGCGTCGACCGAAGCTTCGTCCGAGACATTGACCTTGCAATAGGCGCCGCCGATCTCGCCGGCGACCTGCTGCCCGCGCTCCTCGTTCAGGTCGAACAGCGCGACTTTCACGCCCTTCGCAGCCAGCGCACGGGCTGTCGCCTCGCCGAGCCCAGAGGCGCCCCCAGTGACCACGGCGGAAATGGAATTGTCGAGTTTCACAGCGCTACCTCGATTGCTGAGTCCGGATGCCCCGCGCGCTTAGCCACTCCGCCCGGCGGACGCCAGCGCAACCGGCGTGGCGTGGACGCCCCTCGATCCGGGTCGGCATCGATTCCGTGCCAGAGAAGATGCATCCGGTTGCACCTGTAACCACTACCGCGATTCCACGCATTTCGCCGGTATCGAGTCAGCAGTTGATCGAATATCTCCTACCTTGGACGAAACCGGCTTGAGCAAACGGCGTTCGCTTGACTTCGGGCGGACGAGTCATGCGGGAAAACAGCAGGCTCAGCCGATAAGTCGGCCAGAGTTTGGAGGTCATTATGAGGGTTCTCACGCTTTATGCTGGCGTCGCATCCGCTGCGCTTGGTCTTTCGTTGCTGACGCAGCCGGCGCTTGCCCAGGACGTTGCCTGCACCGGCGCGGAATGCCCGCCGCCCGACGGGATCGTCTCGTCGGACGGCACCCCGGTGGAAGGCGAGGCGATCGTGGTCACCGGCTCGCGCATCGCCCGGCCCGATTTCCGCACCCCGAACCCGGTGATGAGCATTGGCGCGCAGGCGCTCGAGGAATCGGGCACGACCAACCTCACCGACTTCCTGACCGGCTATCCGGCGCTTGTCGGTTCCTCGACCAGGGGCGACAACTCCGGCGACAGCGCGGGGATCGGCGCCACCGGCCTCAACCTGCTCAACCTGCGCAACCTCGGCGTTTCGCGCACGCTGGTTCTGGTCGACGGGCGCCGCCATGTCGCGGGCGTTCCGGGCGACCAGGCGGTCGACATCAACACCATCCCCAACGAGCTGGTCGATCGCATCGAAGTCCTGACCGGCGGCGTTTCGGCGATCTACGGTGCCGACGCTGTCACCGGCGTTGTCAACTTCGTGATGAAGACCGATTTCGAAGGCCTCTCCGCCGACGCGCAGTTCGGCACTTCGGAGCACGGCGACGCCAACCAGTATTACGCCGCGATCACCGCCGGCACCAACTTCGACGGCGGACGCGGCAACATCGCGGTCGCCTACAACTACGGACGCGAAACGCGCCTGGAGACGCGCGATCGCGACTATCTCAGCGGCACCAAGCTGGCCGGCTTCTACCGCAACCCGGACGATCCGGAGAACTTCGACAGCTCGCTCGGGCCGGACAACGGCATTCCCGACTTCGTTCCGTTGCGGGACATCCGTTATTTCGACACCGCGCGGCAAGGCGGCATAGACCTCGATTTCGACGGCTTCCCCGATGTGTTCGTCAACGGATCCGGCGCCGTGACGCCCTACGATCCGGGCACTTTCGTGCCGGACTTCTTCCAGCAGGGCGGCAGCGGCACGCCAGTATCCGATTATGGCAACGACCTGATCCCCGAGGTCGAGCGCCACGTGGTCAATCTCCTGACGCACTACGACTTCTCGCCCGGTCTGACGCTGTTTGGCGAAGCGAAGTACGCCAACGTGAGGTCATTCTCGCTGTCGCAGCCGACGTTCGACTATTACCTCTTTGTCGAGCCGGACAACGCGTTCATCCCGGCCGAGCTGCAGGACACCATCACCGCGAACGAAGGCGCACTGCTCAACCGCGACGATTTCGACTTCGGCCAGCGCGGCGAGGATATCAGCCGGGAGACGATCCGCACGGTGATCGGCGCACGCGGCGACCTGAGCGACAATCTCAAGTACGAAGTATCCTACGTGTTCGGCCAGACCAAGGTGGTCAACCGGTACGTCAACGACATCTATGACGACCGCTTCTATGCCGCCTTCGATGCGGTGGACGAAGGCGCGTTTCGGACCGGCACGCCCAACGGCAACATCGTGTGCCGCGCCAGCCTCGACCCCGACTGGTTCCCCAACCAGCCGTTCGTGACCCAGTACAGCGATCCGCCGATCCGGGGGCTGTTCGCACCGACAACCTTCTCTCCTTCAGCTTGCGTGCCGCTCAACCTGTTCGGTGACGGCGCGCCGTCGCAGCAGGCGCTGGATTTCATCCGCACCGACGTGACCGATCATTCGAAGATCACCCAGCACGTGGTGACTGCGATGCTCACCGGTGACACCGGCTCGTTCGAGCTGCCGGGTGGGCCGATCGGTTTCGCGATCGGCGCGGAATACCGCAAGGAGAAGAGCAGCTACATCTCCGATCCGATCGCGCGGCAGGGCCTGACCTCGACCAACGCGATCAACCCGACCCAGGCCAGCTTCGACGTCAAGGAAGCCTTCGCCGAGGTGCGCCTGCCGATCCTCGACGGCGCGCCGCTGGCCGAGCGGCTCGAAGTCTCGGGCGCGGCACGTTTCTCCGATTATTCGACCATCGGCTCGACCACGACATGGAAGGTCGATGCCGCCTGGGCGCCGATCCGCGACATCACCTTTACCGGCTCCTATTCGCAGGCGGTGCGCGCGCCGAACATCGGCGAGCTGTTCGACGGCGGCGGCGAGACTTTCGAGTTCATCACCGATCCGTGCATCGAGTCCGAAATCCAGAACGGCACCGAGTTCCGTGCGGCCAACTGCGCGGCGCTGTTGAGCGGGCTCGGCGTGGCCGATCCGGCGAACTTCACCGATCCGCGCTCGACCAACATCCTCGGCTTCCAGGGCGGCAATCCCGACTTGCGCGAGGAAACCGCCAAGACCTGGACCGTCGGCACGATCGTGCAGCCCAGCGCCCTGCCGGGCCTGTCGCTGCGCGCCGACTGGTACGACATCAAGATCAAGAACGCGGTCAACTACGTGACCCCCGAAGAGGCGGCGCAGCTGTGCGTCGACCAGGCGACCCTCGACAATCCATTCTGCGGCCTGATCGACCGTTCCTCGACGCCGGGCACCGAGGGCCTGATCGTAGACTTCACGATCATTCCGCAGAACGTGGCGCAGTTCCGCACCGCGGGCCTCGACCTGAACCTGAGCTACGCCCTGCGCACGGAGAAGGCGGGAACGTTCACCCTGCAGGTGATCGGCAACTACCTCGACCGGCTCGAGTTCATCGGCACGCCAGGCGCGCCAGTGACCGACTCCCGCGGCGAAACCTTCGCGCCGAAGTACCAGGCCACGCTCGACCTTTCGTGGGCCAAGGGGCCGGTCAAGCTGAACTACGGCCTCTCGTGGTTCGACAAGACCAGCCGCTTTGGCAACCAGGAGACCGCGGGCAACCCCGACATCACCGATCCCAAGTACCTGTTCTACAAGGAGCGCTGGCAGCACGATTTCTACGCCAGCGTCGATGTGCTCGACGAGCTGACGCTCTACGGCGGGGTGAACAACTTCACCAACGAAAAGCCGGCACTCGGATCGTTCAGCTATCCGAACGATGCGGTCGGCCGGTTCTTTTACGCCGGCCTGAAGATGCGGTTCGACAAGCTGCCGTTCGTAGGCTGATCGATTATCCGCGCGATCGGTTGCGTTCCCCGTCGAGGACCACCTCACGCGAACGCAGCAGGTCGCGGCGGGCGATGATCCCGACGAGGCGCCCGTCCGCCGGATCGACCACGCATACCCGGCCGCAGCCTTCGGCGATCATGAGGTTCGCGACGACGTCCGACGGGGTGCCGGGCGTCGCCAGCGGTAGTGAGGAATCCGACAACGTCTCACCCAGCGTATCGGCATTCGCCGCCTGATCCTGGCGCCAGCGCAGCGCGTCGGAGCGCGACGCGAGCGCGACCGGGCGGCCCGCCGCATCGATCACCGGATAGCTGCGGTGGCTCGCTTCGCGCTCGAAGAACAGCAGCGCCTCGGCCACCGGCAGGTCGGCCGGTAGCGTGGCGGGGTCCCTGGTCATTACCGCGCCGGCAAGGGTCAGCGCGAGCGGATCGACCGCGAATTCCTGGCTGACGTGCCGCCCGCGGCGCGAGATCTTCTCGGTCAGGATCGAACGACGCAGCAACAACACCGCGATGGCGAAAGCGACGCCCGATCCGGCGATCGCCTCTGGCAAGGCGGTGAACTGCCCCGTCAGCTCGGCGACGAACAGCGCCGAAGTCAGCGGCGCGCGCATCGCCGCGCTCATCATTCCGCACATGCCGATCATCGCCCACGCGCCGCTGCCGCCGGGCAGCCACTGGCCGGCGAGCGCACCCGCCGCCCCGCCGATGATCAGCAAGGGCGCGAGGATGCCGCCCGAAGTGCCCGAACCGAGCGCCGCCAGCCACACGATGGCCTTGACCGCCAGCAGCAGCACGATCGCCTGAAGCGCCAGCGCTCCATCGAGCAGGTTCTGGATGGTGTCATACCCGGCCCCAAGCACGCGCGGCTCCACCAGTCCGCCGAGGCCGACGAACACCGCACCGATCGCGGGCCACCACATCCAGTGGATCGGCAGGCGGTGGAACCCGTCCTCGATCAGGTACAGCGCCTTCGACACCGCGCAGGCGAGCAGCCCGACGATGCCGCCCACCAGCGCCGCCGTCGCGATGCTGGCGGGCGATGCCGTCAGTTCCCACGAAACCGGAAACAGCGCGCCCTCCCCGATCAGGAACGGACGCCAGCAGAACGCCACGATCACGCTGACCACGACGGGCACGAAACTGCGCGGCTTCCATTCGAACAGCAGCACTTCGACCGCCAGCAGGATCGCGGCGAAGGGCGTGCCGAAGATTGCCGTCATGCCGGCCGCGGCGCCCGCCACCAGCAGCGTCTTGCGCTCGGCGGCGGTGAGATGGAAGCGCTGGGCGAACAGCGACCCGATCGCGCCGCCCGTCATGATGATCGGCCCCTCTGCGCCGAACGGACCGCCGCTACCGATCGAGATCGCCGAGGACAGCGGCTTGAGCAGCGCGACCTTCAGCGACAGCTTGCTCTCACCATAGAGGATCGCCTCGATCGCCTCGGGAATGCCGTGTCCGCGGATCTTGTCCGATCCGAACCGCGCCATCACCCCGATGATCAGGGCGCCGGCCACCGGGATCAGCACCGTCATCGTCCCGGCCGCAGCCGTGGCGGGCGAAACCGCCGCGAACGACAGGCGCTGAAACCACAACAGGTTGGTGACGAAACCGATGAGGTGCAGCAGCGCCCAGGCGGCAAGCGCGCCGCCGGTCCCGATCACCACCGCCATCGCCGACAGCATTACCATCCGCATATCGGCGTTGTGGTCTGCGAGGCGCGGACGATTTTGTCCGACCGGGAACACCGGAGCGGCGGCGGCGACACTGGTAGGGCGTTTCATGGCGGCGGCCTATGGCGCGCCGCCATGCAAGGCAAGCGCCTAAGCGACCTCGATCTTCAGCTCGCCGTCGCCTTCGTCGACCTTGACGGTGCTTCCGTCGGGGACCTCTCCGGCGAGCAACTTCTCGGCCAGCGGATCCTGCAGGTAGCGCTGCACCGCGCGCTTCAGGGGCCGTGCGCCATAGACCGGATCGTAACCGACCCGTCCGAGCCAACGGCGCGCCGCATCCGTCAGGTCGAGCGCGATCTTGCGGTCCTTGAGCAGCTTCTGCACCCGCGCGACCTGGATATCGACGATCGGCGCCATGTGTTCGTGGCCCAAGCGGTGGAACAGGATGATCTCGTCCAGCCGGTTTAGGAACTCGGGCCGGAAATGCGACCGGACCACGTCCATAACCTGCGGCTCGACGCTTTCGACATCCTGCCCTTCCTCGAGCTGCGAAAGAAACTGGCTGCCGAGGTTGCTGGTGAGAATGATCAGCGTATTCGAAAAATCGACCACCCGGCCCTGCCCGTCCGTCAGGCGTCCGTCGTCGAGCACCTGCAACAGCACGTTGAACACGTCGGCGTGCGCTTTCTCGACCTCGTCGAACAGCACCACCTGATAGGGGCGACGGCGAACCGCTTCGGTTAGAACACCGCCTTCTTCATAACCAACGTAGCCCGGGGGCGCGCCGATCAACCGCGCGACCGCGTGCTTTTCCATGAACTCGCTCATGTCGATGCGAACCATCGCGCTGTCGTCGTCGAACAGGAACCCTGCGAGCGCCTTGGTCAGCTCGGTCTTGCCGACGCCGGTCGGGCCGAGGAACAGGAACGAGCCCAATGGCCGGTTGGGATCCTGCAATCCGGCGCGCGCGCGGCGCACGGCCTTCGAAACCGCCGCGACTGCATCCTTCTGTCCGATCACCCGCTTGCCGATGATCTCTTCCATCGCAAGCAGCTTCTCGCGCTCGCCCGCCATCATCCGGTCGACCGGTATCCCGGTCCAGCGGCTGACCACGGCCGCGATGTCGTCGTCGGTCACTTCCTCGCGCAGGAGAGCGTTCTTCGACTGGCTCTGCGCCTGCGCCAGCTTGTTCTCCAGCTCGGGAATCTTTCCATAGGAAAGCTCGCCCGCCTTGGCGAGATCGCCCGAACGCTGCGCCTGCTCTAGCTCGAGCCGCGCGGCGTCGAGCGCTTCCATGATCTTGCCTTCAGACGCAATCTTCTCGCGCTCGTTCTGCCAGCGCGTGGTCAGCTCGTTCGACTGGTCCGTGAGGTTGGCGAGCTCCTCGCGCAGCGCCTTGAGGCGATCCTTGGATGCCTCGTCCTTCTCCTTGGCGAGCGCCATCTCCTCGATCTGAAGCTGCATGATTCGCCGGTCGAGCGTCTCCAGTTCCTCCGGCTTCGATTCGACCTCCATGCGGATGCGGCTCGCAGCCTCGTCCATCAGGTCGATCGCCTTGTCGGGCAGGAAGCGATTGGTGATGTAGCGATTGGAAAGCGTCGCCGCGGCGACGATCGCGGCATCGGCGATGCGTACGCCGTGGTGCAGCTCGTACTTCTCCTTGAGCCCGCGCAGAATGCTGATGGTGTCTTCCACCGTCGGCTCGTCGACGAACACCGGCTGGAAGCGGCGCTGGAGCGCGGCGTCCTTCTCTACGTACTTCTGGTACTCGTCGAGCGTGGTCGCGCCGATGCAGTGCAGCTCGCCGCGGGCGAGCGCGGGCTTGAGCAGGTTGGAGGCATCCATCGAGCCTTCGGACGCGCCCGCTCCGATCAGGGTGTGCATCTCGTCGATGAACAGGATGATGTCGCCTTCGGCGCCCTTGACCTCGTCGAGCACGGCCTTGAGCCGTTCCTCGAACTCGCCGCGGTACTTCGCGCCGGCGATCAGGCTGCCCATGTCGAGCGCCATCAGCTTGCGGCCCTTGAGGCTGTCGGGAACGTCGCCATTGGCGATGCGCAGCGCGAGGCCTTCGGCGACCGCGGTCTTGCCGGTGCCGGGCTCGCCGATCAGCACGGGGTTGTTCTTGGTCCGGCGGGCGAGGATCTGGATCGTGCGGCGGATTTCCTCGTCGCGGCCGATCACCGGATCGAGCTTGCCCGCGCGCGCCGCCTCGGTGAGGTCGCGCGCGTACTTGCTCATCGCGTCGTAGGTTTCCTCAGCGCTCGACGTGTGCGCCTGACGCCCGCCGCGCAGATCCGTGATCGCGTTCTCGAGCGTCTGCGGCGTGAGACCGGCGGCCTTGAGCGCTTGTCCTGCGGCGTTCGTCGTGCCGAGCGCCAGCGCGAGCAGGATACGCTCGACGGTGACGTAGCTGTCGCCGGATTTTGCCGCCGCCTGCTCGGCCTGGTCGAGCACGCGCACCGCGTCGTTGTCGAGCCCGGGCGTCGCCTGGGCACCGCTGCCCGACACCGCGGGAATCTTCCCCAGCGCCTTGTCGACCTCGTTAACAGCCTTCTGCGCATCGCCGCCGGCGCGCTGGATGAGGCCCGCGGCCATGCCTTCGGAATCCTCCAGCAGCGCCTTGAGCAGGTGTTCCGGCGTGATCCGCTGGTGATTCATGCGGATGGCGACCGTCTGCGCGCTCTGGAGAAAACCCTTCGCGCGATCGGTGAACTTCTCGAGATTCATGAACGCCCCTCAAAAACTTCGCACCGCCTAGATGGTGTAACCTATCGGCCACACAAGGGCTTCCGGTACACGTGGAGCTGCGGTTTTTTTGCGCAGTGGGGCGCAAAGAGCGAGAACAAATGCCTTGGGCTTTCAAGCCTGGCCGACGCCCGCCACCTCCTCGAAGCGCGCCTCGATGCGCATCCGCACCGCTTCGGCCACATGGTTGGCATCGAGCTTGGTCATCATGTTCGCACGATGGATTTCGACCGTGCGGGGGCTGATACCGAGCGCGCGCGCGATCTCCTTGTTGCTGCGCCCGTGCGCGAGCCATTCGAGCACCTCGCGTTCGCGCCCGCTCAGAATGGCGATCCGCTCTCTTGCTGCCAGCATGCGCCGGTGCATGCCGGCCTGCAGCGCGGCCTCCCCCGCCACCCGCGCAAGAGCGATCGCCAGCCGATCTTCGTGACAAGGCAGTTCGAGGAAATCGAGCGCGCCCTGCTTGATGCCCTCGACCACTTGATCGGTCGTCGGACTTTCGTCCGCGAGGATCAGCGGCAGCCAGACGCCGGCTTCCCCCAGCATGGCGAGTGTTTCGGCCGCCTCGCCCGGATGATCACCATCCAGCGAGTCATGAACCACGAGGATGCCGTCGCGCGGCGGTCTCTCCGCCAATTCCTCAAGGTTAGAATAGACTTCGGCGTGGTGGCCAAGATCGTAGGCGATACGCGCCAATTGCGCCCGCCTGCGGCTGTCCCCATCGACAATGTGGAGTCTGTATCGCTGTTCCATTGCCCAATGCTGCCGCGGCCGGACACAGCCGGCACGGCGCAACGGCTCGAAGTTCGAGCCATTCGGGCCTCAATGCGACTGTTTTTGCCCGGGGGGGCATCCCTCCAAAGTGGAGCAAACTCCGTATTGGTGCGGATCGGGCAAACGCCTAACGGCGAGGTAGGCGTTCCTACTTACTGTCGTCGAAGCTGTAGTCCGGCAGCCCGTAGAACGCCTGGCGCAAGGCGTCGCTCCAGCTCGATGAGATCGCCTGGTAATAGGTATCGGTGTGATCGACCCGCCGTTCATGCCGGGGTTCGAAGCGGTCACGCTCGATCACCATCAGGTCGAGCGGCATACCGACCGAGAGATTGGCCTTGAGGGTGGAATCGAAGCTCACCATCAGCAGCTTGACCGCGTCCTCGAAGCTCATCTGCCGGTCATAGCCGCGGATCAGGATCGGGCGGCCGTACTTGGTCTCGCCGATCTGGAAGAACGGCGTGTCGAAGCTCGCCTCGATGAAGTTGCCTTCGGGGTAGATCATGAACAGGCGCGGCTCCATGCCCTTGATCTGCCCTGCGAGGATGATCGAAGCGGTAAAGCGGCTCTTGCCCTCCTGCCCGTTCTCCAGCTGGGTATCCCGCACGACATCGCGCAGCAGCTTGCCGATCGTCACGGCGACCTGGAACATCGTCGGTGCCTCGAGCAGCGAGTTATGCCGATCCTCCGGCGTCTTCGATCGCTCCTCCAGCTCGCTGATGACCGCCTGGGTGGTGGCGAGATTGCCAGCAGTCATGATAGAGATAATCCGCTCTCCCGGGGTCGACCAGGTGAACATCTTGCGGAACACCGAGATATTATCGACGCCCGAATTGGTGCGCGTGTCGCTCATCAGCACGAGCCCGTGATCGAGCATGATTCCTACGCAATAGGTCAACTCAGCTTCCCCGAAAGTTCCAGTTCGTCATTGCGAGCGGCGAAGCAATCCCGCGCCCAGCGTGCAACCAGGATTGCGTTGTCGCCACGCTCCCCGCAATGATGGCGGCGGAGATTTCAACTATTGTTCGACGACCTGCTGCTCGACCGCGAGTTCGACGTGCAAGTCCTGCTGGACCGCACCGTAGCTGATCCCTGTCACCGGCGCGGCGTCCCTGTAGTCGCGGCCTGTCGCCACGCGCACGTAGCGCGGATCGGGGCTGATACCGTTCGAGATGTCGAACCCGACCCAGCCGAGGTTCTGCACCCACGCCTCGGCCCAGGCATGGGTTGCCTCCTGATCAATGCGATCGTTCATCATCAGGTAGCCGCTGACGTAGCGCGCCGGCACGTCGAGGGCCCGCGCTGCCGCGATGAAGATGTGCGCGTGATCCTGGCACACGCCGCAGCCGCCAGCGAGCGCCTGCTCGGCTGAGGTATCGACCGCCGTCGCGCCGGTGCGATAGGCAACGTCCTCGCGGATCGCGCCGGAGAGGTTGTGCAGCGTCTCGACCATCCCGCTCGCACCGCGCGGCACTTTGGCGATGAGTGCGCGGATCATCGGGCCCGGCTCAGTCAGCGGCGTGCGCCCGAGGAATCCCCACAGCGGCATGTGCCCCGAATGGCGCCCGATCACCCCCGCGTTGTCCTCGGTATCGACGGTGCCCGCGGAGGTGATCTCGACCTCGGTCGCACCGGGCTCGACCGAAACCAGCGTCACATGGTTGAAGTTCTGGTCATCGTAGGCGAGTTCCTCGCGCGCACCGCGATACTCCATCGTCCAGTCGAGGATGTGCTGACCCTGCGTCGACTTGGGCGTCAGCCGCAGACGCTGCAGCCCGTGTGCGATCGGCTCGGCAAAACGGTAGTGTGTGGTATGTCGGATGGAGAGGCGCATGATCAGCCGGTGAAGCGATAGTCTAGGGCGATCGCATCGGCGATCGCGCGGTTCGAAGCGATGAATTCAAGTACGAACTGGTGCAGCCCGCGATCGAAGATCGCCTGGATCGTCAATGCCGACAGGCGCTGGTCGGCCTCCCGCATCAGCTCATTGGACCGGGCTTCCTGCCCGTGGAAGCGCGCCAGCTCGGCAAGGTTGTTGCGCAGCGCCGCGTAGCAGAACGCCAGGCTGCGCGGGAACCGCTCGTCCAGAATCAGGAACTCGGCGATCCCCCGCGGGTCCATCTGCCCGGCGTTGAGCCAGCGGTAGGCGCGCTCCGCGGAGAGCGAACGCAGCACGGTGTCCCATTGCCCGGTGTCGAGGCTCGAGCCGACATAGGCGAGGCTCGGCAGCAGCAGGTAGTATTTGACGTCGAGGATACGCGCGGTGTTGTCGGCCCGCTCAATGAACGACGCGGAACGGGCGAAGCTGTAGATTTCGTTGCGCAGCATCGAGCCGTAGGTGGCGCCGCGCACGAGCGTCGCCTCGCGCCGGATCGCGGACAGCACAGCGCCGAGGTTGCCTTCGCGCACCGGGCGCGCCAGCAGCTCGGTGAGCGTCATGTATGCTTCGTTGACCGCCTCCCATACTTCGGCGGTAATCGACGAGCGGCACAGGCGCGCATTGGTACGCGCCGCCTCGATCGTGGCGAGCACATTGTCGGGGTTGTCCTTCTCGCGCAGGACGAAATTGCACACTTGGTAGAGGCTGTATTCGCCGCCGTGGAGCGCATCGTAGCGGGCGCGATGGCCGAGCGTGGTGATGACCGATTTCCATTCCTCGGTCGCTTCCTCCACCCCGCGCGTCAACGCCATGCGGAAGCCGGCCTCGAGCAGCCGGGCGGTGTTCTCCGCCCGCTCGAGATAGCGGAACATCCAGAAGATGTCGTTGCCGGTTCGCCCTAACATCAGTCGGCCAGCACCCAGCTGTCTTTCGTGCCGCCGCCCTGGCTGGAGTTGACCACCAGGCTGCCTTTCTTGAGCGCCACGCGGGTAAGCCCGCCGGGAGTAATCTCGATCCCGCCGGGTGAAACCAGCACGAACGGCCGCAAGTCGACGTGGCGCGGCGCGAGGCCGCTGCGGGTGAACACCGGGCAGGTGCTCAGCGCGAGCGTCGGCTGGGCGATGTAGTTGTCCGGCCTGGCCTCGATCTTGTGGCGGAACTCGGCCAGCTCCCGCTTGCTGGCGGCGGGGCCCACCAGCATGCCGTATCCGCCCGAGCCATGGACTTCCTTCACCACCAGTTCGCTCAGGTGATCGAGCACGTACTTGCGGCTGTCCGGATCGGCGCAGCGCCAGGTTTCGACATTGGGCAGCAGAGGGCGCTCGCCGGTGTAGAACTCGACGATCTGCGGCATGAACGAATAGATCGCCTTGTCGTCCGAGATGCCGGTACCCGGCGCGTTGGCGATCGTGATCTTGCCGGCGCGATAAACGTCCATGATGCCCGGCACGCCGAGCACGCTGTCCGGCTTGAAGGTCAGCGGATCGAGGTAATCGTCATCGACCCGGCGGTAGAGAACGTCGATCGGCTGATAGCCCGATGTCGTGCGCATCTGCACCCGGCCGTCGACCACCCGCAGGTCGCTGCTCTCGACCAGCTCCGCCCCCATCTGGTCGGCGAGGAACGCATGCTCGAAATATGCGCTGTTGTAGATGCCCGGCGTGAGCACCGCGACCACGGGGTTGCTTCCGGCGCCGGCGGGCGCACAGGCAGCGAGGCTTTTCGCCAGGCGGCGTGGATAGTCCGACACCGGCTGCACCCGCACACGCTGGAACAGCTCGGGGAACATCGCCATCATCGTCTCGCGGTTCTGCAACATGTACGAAACGCCGCTCGGCGTGCGCGCGTTGTCCTCCAGCACGAAGAAATCATCCGGGCCCGTGCGCACGAGGTCGATTCCGACGACGTGGGTGTAGACGTTGCCCGGCGGGGTGAAGCCAACCATTTGCGGCAACCAGGCGGGGTTGTTCCGGAACAGGCGCTCCGGTAGCCGGCCAGAGCGGATGATCTCCTGCCGGTGATAGAGGTCATGCATGAACGCATTGATCGCGCGCACCCGCTGCTCGATCCCGCGCTCGAGCCGCCGCCACTCTGACGCAGTGACGATCCGGGGGATGATATCGAACGGGATCAGCCGCTCCTCCGCCGCATCCTCGCCATAGACGTTGAAGGTGATGCCGGTGAGGCGGAAGAAGCGCTCGGCCTCGGCGCCCTTGCGGCGGACCCACCCGCTATCCTGCTGGTCGAGCCATTGGCGATAGGCGCGATAAGCCTCGCGCACGGGCCCCCCCGGCTCGCCCATCTCATCGAACGAAGTGCGCGCCAGGCTGCTCAATCATCCCCCTAATGCTGCAGTGCAACATGGCACGCGCAGTCCTAACTGCCAAGAGGCGGCCTTTTGCGTGCCCAAAAATGAGCAAACGGGGTCAGTCGGCGTCGAGTTCCCGCAAAACGGCGCGGATGCATTCGTGCGAATCGGCGAAACCGAGGTGCGAGCAGCGCAGCGCTATCGCGCGGTCACGCTCACCCGGTCGCCCGCAGGCGGCGCGCGGGTGGACGATCCCGTCGCGCGGGCTCCACAGTGCCACGGTTTCGACCGGCGGCTTCTCGCACAAGTTGCCCACCATCGGCGGATCTTCGACCGAATGACCGGTGATCATCTCGTAGATGCGCCACACGTTGTTATCGTGGCGGTCGCCCGAGAATGGCGAACCCATCGTGATCACTTTGGCGATTGCTTCCGGGTGCAGCTTGGCAAGCTCGCGCGCGAACACTCCGCCGAGGCTCCAGCCGACCAGCACCACCTGCTCTCCGCTGCGCGCGTGGATATCGAGCAGCCGCTTGCCGAGGAATTCGAAGTTCTCCTGCTTCGGCCCGAAATTGAAGCCGAGGCCCCAGCGCTTGGCGGTGTGACCAGCCCGTTCGAGCTGCTGCGCCATGTAGCGCATGCGCAACGGATGAGTGCCGAACCCCGGCAGGAGCATCGCCTGGCGCGGATGCTTCGCCGGTTCGACATCGAAATCGCTGAAGTGCTGGGCGATGAGTTCGGCGACATGGCCGAACTCGCCAAAGAAGTGGCGCGCCTTCGGTCCGCGCGCGCTTTCCGGCCGCGGCCGCCGCAGCAGCTCGACCCGGCGCGCGGCCGCGCCCCCCAAGGCGGCGATGCGCTGGGCCAGCTCTCCCGTCCCTGGATTCGATACCGTTGCCATGCGCGCTCCGTTACCAGCGGTCGGGTTCGCAGTCATCAAACTGCAACAGATGACCCTTCGCTGTCATTAACGGCGAGCGTGCGCTTGGTTTCCTTCAGTTTTTTGCGGTGCATTCGCCGATGCGGCGCGAATCGACCTGCATCTTGAAGTGACTCTTGCCACCTCCGGGCACGCCGGGCAGCGCCTGGTCGAGCTCCATCACCATATGCGTTTGCTCGCGCCCGATCTGGCCGGTGAGCTGCATGTTGGAGGTCGAACCGTCCGGGTTCTTGCACGCCATCTCCGCATCGACATTGCCGCCGGAGACATCGAACTTGCTGTAGCTGCAGCTCTCGTTCTCCGGCGTCTGGATCATCTGCTTGGCGGCGTTCTGCGCATCCTCGGCGGTAACGCAGTGCCGGGTGGTCGTGGTCATCGACTTTTGCATCATCTTCTTCATCTGCGCGGTGTCGACGCCGGCCATTTCCGGCAGCTCCATTTCGAGCAGCTGCACCTTGCTCTCATACTGGCCCGGCCGCGGAGTGACCGCACCCGCGGCTTCGGCGGCGACTTCGCGCGTCGTGATCTTGCCGTCGCCATCGGCATCGGCGTCGCCGCTGCCGCATCCCGCCAGGGCAATCGCCGCCGCCAGCGCCACGAACGTCACCTTGTTCATCGATCGTCTCCCCCCGTGCGATGCGAGCCCGCCGGGAGCGTATCAAGCCGCGCCCGGCCTGCCAACGGCCCGTTGCGGAACGCAATGGGAACAGCCATATGTCGCGCATGGCCGAATTGGTGATCAGACGCGGACTCGAAGAGCCCGATACATCGGGCACGTTCAGGCCGCATAAGCCTGCCCGGCCGGACAAGGCGCTGGGCGGCAGGAAGTTCAAGCTGGTCAGCGATTACGAGCCGGCGGGCGACCAGCCGACCGCGATCCGCGAGCTGGTGGCCGCCGCGCGCGAGGACGAGAAGACGCAGGTGCTGCTCGGCGTCACCGGCTCGGGCAAGACCTTCACGATGGCCAAGATGATCGAGGAGCTGCAGCGGCCGGCCTTGGTGCTCGCGCCGAACAAGATCCTCGCCGCGCAGCTCTATGGCGAGTTCAAGAGCTTCTTTCCCGAGAACGCGGTCGAATATTTCGTCAGCTATTACGACTACTACCAGCCGGAGGCCTATGTGCCCCGGTCCGACACCTACATCGAGAAGGAAAGCTCGGTGAATGAGGCGATCGACCGGATGCGCCATTCGGCCACCCGCGCGCTGCTGGAGCGCGACGACGTGATCATCGTCGCCTCGGTCTCCTGCCTCTACGGCATCGGCTCGGTCGAGACATACTCGGCGATGACCTTCGACTTGAAGAAGGGCGCCAGCGTCGACCAGCGGGAAATCATCCGCAAGCTCGTCGCCCTGCAATACAAGCGCAATGACACCGCCTTCGCCCGCGGCGCATTCCGCGTGCGCGGTGACAACCTCGAGCTGTTCCCCTCGCACTACGAGGACATGGCCTGGCGCATCAGCTTCTTCGGTGACGAGATCGAGGAGATCGCCGAGTTCGATCCGCTGACCGGCAAGAAGGGCGCAAGCCTGGACGCGGTGTCGGTGTTCGCAAATTCACACTACGTCACCCCCGGCCCCACGATGAAGCAGGCGGCAGAAGCGATCAAATTCGAGCTGCAGGAGCGGCTCAAGGAACTCCACGCCGAAGGCCGGCTGCTCGAAGCGCAGCGGCTCGAGCAGCGCACCAACTTCGACCTCGAGATGATTGGGGCGACCGGCTCTTGCGCGGGAATCGAGAACTACAGCCGCTTCCTCACAGGGCGCCTGCCGGGCGAGCCGCCGCCGACGCTGTTCGAATACCTGCCCGAGAACGCGCTGCTGTTCGTCGACGAGAGCCACCAGACGGTGCCGCAAATCGGCGCGATGGCGCGCGGGGACCACCGCCGCAAGATCACCCTCGCCGAATACGGGTTCCGCCTGCCGAGCTGCATCGACAACCGCCCGCTGCGCTTCAACGAATGGGACGCGATGCGCCCGCAGACGATCGCCGTCTCGGCCACGCCCGGTTCGTGGGAGCTCGAGCAGACCGGCGGCGTGTTCGCCGAGCAGGTGATCCGCCCCACCGGCCTGATCGACCCGCCGGTGTTCATCCG
>CAYNXB010000007.1:54038-70311 GCA_964401045.1 uncultured Sphingomonadaceae bacterium
ATCAACGAGTGCCGCGAGACGGCCAAGCAGGGTTATCGCACGCTCGTCACCACGCTGACCAAGCGCATGGCGGAGGACCTGACCGAGTTCATGCACGAAGCCGGTCTCCGGGTCCGCTACATGCATTCGGACGTCGAGACGCTCGAACGCATCGAACTGATCCGCGACTTGCGCCTTGGAGTCTACGACGTGCTGGTCGGCATCAACCTGCTGCGCGAAGGGCTCGACATTCCCGAGTGCGGGCTTGTCTGCATTCTCGATGCCGACAAGGAAGGCTTCCTGCGCTCCGAAACTTCGCTGATCCAGACCATCGGCCGGGCGGCGCGCAACGTGGACGGGCGAGTGATCCTCTACGCTGACCGGATAACCGGCAGCATGGAGCGCGCGATAGCGGAGACCGATCGCCGTCGCGAGAAGCAGCGCGAATACAACACCGAGCACGGCATCACCCCGACCACGATCAAGCGGGGAATCGCGGACATCGTCGCCCACACCGCCAGCCGCGACGGCGTGCTGGTCGACCTCGAAGACGACGAGCGCAACAATCTCGTCGGCCACAACCTGCGCGCGTACATCGAGGATCTCGAAAAACGCATGCGCAACGCCGCGGCGAATCTCGAGTTCGAGGAAGCCGGGCGGTTGCGGGACGAGATTCGCCGCCTGGAGGCGGACGAGCTCGGATTGCCCGATGAACAGAAGCGGGCGCCGATGGTCGGGCGATCGAACGAAGGCAAGCCAGGCACCCGCAAGATGCGGTACGGCAAGACGCAGCGAAAGTGGGGGCGGTAGCCTTATTGCGCGGCGCGAGCCGGTGGTTTAGCGAGGCGCGCCCATGGTCGCCTCCCGCGCATTGTCGAAGCCCAGTCTGCTCCTTCTTTGCCTGGCGGCCGCTTGCCAGCCAGCGAAGCCCGATGCTGCCGCGTTTGAGCGGATCGATCTCGATGCGCCGGTCGAGCGGGCGAAGGGGCACGACGGAGGGCTGCCTGACGCTACCGGCGCCGCGTGGGAATTCGCGCCCGACAGCAAGTCGGTGCGTTTCGCCAATCCGGCGGGCGAGCCGTTGCTGTCGATCGCCTGTTACCTGCCGCCGGACGCGCCGCCGCGCATTCGCTTCGTGCAGTTCGCGCACGCGCAACCGGGGGCCAAGGCGCTGTTCGCGATGGTCGGCAACCTGCGGGTGGCGCGGGTGGCGATGGATGCCCGGCTGCAGGACAAGCGCTGGCTCTGGGTCGGCAGTGAGCCGGCCGACGCGAACAAGCTCGAAGCGCTGATGGGCACGCGCGAAGTGATCGCGACGATGCCGGGCGGCGGGGAGATCAAGCTCGCGGGAAGTCCGTTGCCGCGCCAGCTGATCGAGAGCTGCCGGGCGCGGTCTAAGCCGGCCCCGCTCCCGCTTGCTTCGCCAGATTGACAAGGCTGTCCGGCGTCAGCACCTGCGGCAGTTGCCGCGGTTCCCCGCCCGGCGGATACCACAAGTAGAGCGGCACCCCGGCAGCGCCGTGCTTCGTAAGGAAGCGCGTGATCGCAGGGTCGCGCCGGGTCCAGTCCCCGACCAGCGCGACGACGCCTTCATCCTCGAACGCCTTGCGGGTCGCGTCACGCTCGATCGCGACACTCTCGTTGACTTTGCAGGTCAGGCACCAGTCGGCGGTGAACCACACGAACACCGGTTTGCCGCTGGCGCGCGCCTCGGCGAGCGCAGCCTCGCTGAATGGCCTGGCCGCGATCACGCCCGCAGTACTCTCCACAGCGCCGGCCGATTGCAATTGCGGCAGCAGCAACGCGCCGACGCCGATCACCGTGCCAAGGATGAGGGCAACCGGGGCGAGCGCGGACTTCCCCGAACGCTGCCGCTGTCCCGCGGCGCGCAGGCCGATCAAAAGGGCGAGAGTGAGCGCACCTGCCGCTATGGCGAAGGCATCTCCACCCAGCCGCCACGCCAGCCACAGCAGCGCCAGCGCGGTCAGGCCCATCGGAATAGCCATGATCTTGCGGAAGGCTTCCATCCACTTGCCGGGCCTGGGTAGCAGCCGGCGCAACGGCGGCACGAAGCCCAGCAGCAGGAAAGGCAGCGCCAGGCCCAAGCCGAGGGCGGTGAACAGCAGCAGCGCCAGCGGCGTCGGCAACAGCAGCGCCGCACCCATTGCCGCGGCCATGAACGGCCCGGTGCAAGGCGTGGCCACGAACGCAGCCAGAAGGCCAGTCGCGAAGGCGCCCGCAGGCTTACCCGAACCGGTGAAAGACAGCGAGGGCAGCTCGAACAAGCCGGCGAAATTGGCGGTAATCGCCGCCGCGAGCAGCAACAGCGCGAAGACCACCCCCGGTTCCTGCAGCTGGAACGCCCAGCCGATCTCCTCGCCGCCAGCACGCAACGCCAGCAGCACGCCGCCGAGCGCGACCACCGCCAGGATCACGCCTGCGGTGTAGGCAAGCCCTTCGCGCCGCGCCTGCGATCCTCCTTCGCCCGCGCGTGCGAGGCTCAACGCCTTGAGACTGAGGATCGGAAACACGCACGGCATGATGTTGAGGATCAAGCCGCCGAGCAGCGCTCCGGCGAGCAACAGCCATAGCGGCGTCGTTACCGCCGCGGCCCCGCCTTCCACGGGTTCGCCTCCACTGGGAACCGGGCCCGGGCCGGCTTCGAATGCTACACCGTTGCCCACTCCGTCGAGCTGGATGATGCCGGAGATCGCGCCGGGGTCGGTTGCGCCCTTGCGCTGAATCTCGGCGACCAGCACGTTGCCCTGGCGGAAGAACCGTTGCGGCGCGGCATAATCGACCACACGGTCTTCGCCGACGAAAACGTGCGGGTCCGAAAGCGCGAACGAGGCTGGCAGCGGGATCGCCAGCCGCAGCGTCTTGTCGGTCAGGGCGAAGGCAGCCTTGCGGTCGAGCGGCGGCGGCAGCGCCGCGCGCCACTTGTCGAATCGGGCATCCGTCGCGCCCGAGCCGCCTACTTTCAAGCGTAAGGTGAAGGTGCCGCGCTCAGGCACGCAGACTTTGTCGGTGCAGGCGAGCCATTCGGCGTCGAGTTCCAGTGGGACCACGCTTCCGGCGGCGGCGTTCCGGGGCACTAAGAGCGGCACCAGGACCGCGTAATCGCCTTCGTAGACGTGGTTCATCAGCCCCGCGATCACGAGGCGCTGCGGCACCGGATAACGCGGCGCACCCGCCTCCCAACCGGGAGGCAGCTGCCATTGAAGGCGCATGCCGTAACCGGCATCCCCGGGGTTGGACCAGTAGCCGTGCCAGCCCGGCTGGGGCGTGAAGTGGATCGCCAGCTCGGTCGGCTCGCCCGGTATTGCCGGCCCTTCGGCGACCAGCTCGGCGGCGATGTGGTTGTCGCCTGCGGGCACTTGCGCACTGGCAGGGCTGACAAACGCCAGCAGCAGCAGGGCGGCGGCAACGAGAGCCTGGAACAACCGTATCGTGCTTGCGCGCATGGTGGAGCAGGTCCTAGGGATCGGCCCTATGGCGGACAAGCGCGATCTCCTCATCCTCGGCGGCGGGCTCGTCGGCATAGCCCTCGCCCTGGCCGCGGCCAGGAAAGGCTTCTCGAGCCATGTCGTCGACCGGGCCGACCCGGCCGAGTTGACCGCCGAAGGCTTCGACGGCCGGGCGAGCGCGATCTCGACCGCGAGCTGGAACCTGTTCGCCAACATAGGTCTTGCCGCACGGCTCGAGCCGCATGGCTGCCCGATCGGGCGCATCGCCGTTTCGGACGGCATGCGCCCTGGACGCATCGATTTCGTGCCCGAACAGGAGGAAGGTTCGCTTGGGCGGATGTTCGCCAACCGTCAGTTGCGCCTCGCGCTGTTCGAAGCCGCGCGTGAGGAGCCGCTGATCGCGTGGCATTCGAAGGCCGCGGTCATCGACCGGATGCGGGGCGAATATGGCGTTTCGGCCACACTGGCTGACGGTCAGGTGTTCGAAGCCCTGCTGATGGTCGGCTGCGAAGGACGCGCCTCGCCTACCCGCGAGGACGCCGGGATCGCGGTCGCCAAGTGGGATTACAAGCACCGCGCGGTGATCACCGGCCTCACGCATTCCAGGCCCCACGATGGCGTGGCATGGGAAATCTTCTACCCCGCCGGCCCCTTCGCCACCCTGCCGCTGCTCGATAGCTCGAGCGGCGAGCACCGCAGTGCGCTCGTGTGGACGGTGAGCGAGAAGGATGCGGCCGGTGTCCTCGCGCTGTCGGATCGCGCGTTCCTTGCCGAAGTTCGGAAGCGCATGCACGGCGTGTTTGGCGAAGTTGCTCTCGATGGTCCGCGCGCCTCATTCCCGCTCGGCTTTCACCACACCGCGAAGATCACCGCGCACCGCCTCGCGCTAGCGGGCGATTCGGCGCACGGCATCCACCCGATCGCCGGCCAGGGGCTCAACCTCGGCTTGCGCGATGTCGGCGCGCTGGTCGAAGTTCTCGCCGACGGCGCCCGCCTCGGCCTCGAGCCCGGCGATGCGCAACTGCTCGCGCGCTATGAACGCTGGCGCGGGCTCGACAGCTTCATGGTCGCGCTCGCGACCGATGGACTCACGCGCCTGTTCGGCATTCCTGGCCGGCTGCCCTCGGCGGTCCGCCGGCTCGGCATGGCAGGCGTTCAGCGCAGCCCACTGCTCAAACGCTGGTTCATGGATGAGGCGCGGGGGATGAGCGGCAAGCTCCCCGCGTTGCTGCAAGACTAGCGGCCGGCCGCCGGGCTCATCTGCTCCACCCGATTGCCGGCCCCGTCGCGCAGCTGGCGCGGCTCGAGGATCGCGGTGGTCTCGATCAGGTCGAGCGCGCGCTGCGCCCGGGAATAGCGTTCGGCATCCTCGATCCACGCCTGCGCTTCGGCGGCGTTCGGAAGATGGCGTACTTCGGCAACCGCGATGTCGATGCGCCCGCTTTCCAGGAATAGCCGCGCGCGCTCGAGCCGCCGCTCGGGCTGCGGCGAAGGCAGGCTTTCGCGGCGCACGATGAACAGCGCGCTGAGTTCGCGTTTGAAGGATTGCAGCGCGTTCTCATCCTTCGGATTCCGGGCAAGCCGCGGTGCGAGGCCTTCGAGCCGGGCGAGGAGCTGATCGAGCGTGATCGGATCTTCCGCCGCCTGGATCACCGTCTTGACGGCATTGGGCCGGGCGTCGCCAAACCGGAGGTTCAGCTGATCTGCGAGATAGCCGAGCGGCGCCCCGCGTTCGAGGGCGCGGCGCGTGGCGAACGCGATGAGCAGCCCTTCGGCGCGTGCGGCATTGCCGGCCGCGGCCTGCGCCTGCAGGTCGAGCCGCGCGAGACGCTGCTCCATCGCGGCGACACGCTGGTCGATCCCGCCCTGCTGCTCACTTACACGGTCGAGCGCCTGGGCGGCGCGATCCGCGGACTCGATATCGATCGACACGGGCGATGGCGACGGTTGAGCGGCAGCCAGCGCGGCAGGCGCCGCCTCCTCGCCGGCCGGGGTGCCGAAATCGAAATCCGTGCGCCAGATGACGACGGCGGCAACGGCGATTCCCAACAGGAACGCGGCCATGGCGATGACCAGCAGGGTGCGCACCCTGCCGCTGGCAGCGTTCGTTGGCGAGCTCGAATAGATATCCTCAGCCATCACGGCGCGAAATGGCACATGTCCCGCGCCAGCGCCAGTAGTGCGGCATCGGTGGACGCGGGGGCTGTCTGGACGGCTTGCCAGCCATGGCCTGCGGCCTCGGCGATCCGCGGTGCGAGCGCGATCAGAACAATACCAGAACGTTCCACGCCCAGCCGATCGCACTCAGACGCGAAGTGGCGGGCAGCCGCCCCGGAATGGAGCATGACTACTGCCCCCGCTCCCAGCGTCACCGCGAGGCTGCCGGGCATAGGCTGCGCAACACTCGCGTAATCGACGCGCGTCACTAGCTCGATGCCGGCAGGTGCGGTCACCCGCACGTGCTCCTCACCGGCAAGCCGCAGCAGCCGCAGCGATTGTCCGGCCAATCCATCCAGCAGATTCTGGAGTCCGCCCTCGCCGGTTTGGGCAATCTGGAACCCCGCCTCCCGGGCAGCCTGCGCGGTGCTTTCCCCCACGGCATAGACCGGCTTTTCGCGAAAAGCGTCGAGAGGATCGCCGCCGTGCCGAATGGCGTTCGCGCTGCCGATCAGCAGCGCATCGATCCGGTCGGGAGCGGGGGCCTCCCACCGACGCGACTCGATGACGAACATCGGCGCCGTAACCGTTGAAATGCCGATCTTCTCCGCCTCGGCAGCAGTCACCGCCAAACCGGGCTCTGGCCGGACTATTACCACGGCAGAGGTCAACGCGGCCCCGTGAAATGCACGGCGATGGCAGGCACGGCGCGCGCCAGGAGGTCGTGCGCCAGCCGCCTCGGCCCTTCTTCGTCCCCGGCACGAAATGTCGCCGTGCCTTCGACCCGTTCCGCCCCATCGGGACTGAACAGGACCGCCCGCAGGGCAATCTCGCCCTCGCCGCCATCGCTTACCACAGCGATCGGGCTGTGGCAGGTGCCACCCAGCGCGGCGAGCAAGGCACGCTCGCCATCGACTTGCGCGCGGCTGGGTGCGTGGCCGATCGCCGCAAGCCACTCATGCGCCTGCGCATCACCGGCGCGGCACTCGATACCGATCGCTCCTTGGGACGGCGCCGATAGCCATTCATCGAGGCTAAGCGGATGGCCGACACCCTTCCTGCCCAGCCGTTCGAGCCCAGCCGCGGCCAGGAATGTCGCGTCGGCCTCGCCCGCCGCCAGCCGCGCCAGCCGTGTATCGACGTTCCCGCGGAAGGTGACCACGCGGCAGTCGGGGCGCGCGTGGAGCAACTGGGCGGCGCGGCGCGGCGCGCTGGTCCCTACCACCGCCCCCTCGGGCAGCGCGTTGATCGAGGCCGCGCCGATCAGCACGTCGCGCACGTCGGCACGCGGCAGCACCGCGGCGAGCGCGATCTGCGCCGGGCGCAACGTCTCGACGTCTTTCATCGAATGCACCGCCGCATCGATCCGCCCTTCGACAAGCCAGCCGTCGAGCTCCTTGGTCCACAGCGCCTTGCCGCCGATCTCCGCAAGCGGACGATCCTGCACGCGGTCGCCGCTTGCCACCACCGGCACCACCTCCACCGCGCTCTCCTCCCACCCATGCGCCGCGCACAGGCGCGCGCGCGTTTCTTCGGCTTGCGCCAGTGCGAGGGGCGAACGGCGGGTGCCGAGGCGAAATGGCATGGGGTCAGGCATCGCGGTGCGCCTTGCTCTAAGCCGCAATTGCGGCCAGTTAAACCCTCGCATGACGGTCGTTCTCGGAATCGAAAGCAGCTGCGATGAAACCGCGGCGGCGCTGGTGACTGCCGACCGGCGGATCATTGCCCAGCGGATCGCCTCGCAGGACGAGGCGCACAGGCCTTATGGTGGCGTGGTGCCGGAGATCGCCGCGCGCGCGCACGCCGAGAAGCTGGCCCCTCTGATCGCGGAAGTGCTGGACGAGGCCGGGATGCGCCTCGACCAGGTCGATGCGGTCGCGGCAACCGCCGGGCCAGGGCTGATCGGCGGCGTGATGGTCGGCCTCGTTACTGCCAAGGCGCTGGCGATGGCGAGCGCCAAACCGCTGATGGCGATCAATCACCTGGAAGGCCATGCACTGTCGCCACGGCTCGCCGATGCGGCGCTCGAGTTTCCCTATGCCTTGCTGCTGGTTTCCGGCGGCCATTGCCAGGTGCTGCGGGTCGAGGGCGTCGGCCAGTACCGCCGCCTCGCAACGACGATCGACGATGCGCTGGGAGAAGCGTTCGACAAGTCGGCGAAGATTCTCGGGCTCGGCTATCCCGGTGGCCCGGCGGTCGAGCGGCTGGCGCGTGAGGGCGATCCGCGGGCGGTGCCCCTGCCCCGCCCGCTGCTTGGCAGCAGCGAGCCACACTTCTCCTTCGCGGGGCTCAAGAGCGCGGTGCTGCGCGCCAAGCAATCGGGCGCGCATGCCGATGCCGATATAGCAGCCAGTTTCCAGCAGGCGGCGATCGAGTGCGTGGTCGACCGGACCCGCCGCGCGCTGACGGACATGGGCGGCGTGACCGCTCTGGTTGCAGCAGGCGGCGTGGCTGCCAATGCCGCCATTCGTGCCGCGCTCGAGGATCTTGCCGGCGAGTTCGGCTTGCGCTTCGCCGCTCCGCCAATGGCGCTGTGCACCGATAACGCGGCGATGATTGCCTGGGCGGGGATCGAACGCCTCGGCCAGGGCGCGTCCGATCCGCTCGATATCGCCGCCCGCCCGCGCTGGCCGCTCGATCCCACCGCCGAGCCCGTGCGTGGCGCTGGATACAAGGCGTAAGGTCGTGGACACGTGAACGAACTTGGGGTGATCGGAGGCGGCGCCTGGGGCACGGCGCTGGCGCAGATGCTCGCGTCCGACGGGCGCGGCGTGTGGCTATGGGCGCGCGAGGCGAACGTGGTGGAGGAGATCAACCGCGCCCACCGCAACAGCCTGTTCCTGCCCTCCGCAGAGCTGTCCGCCGCGATCCGCGCGACCGGGAATCTCGCCGATGTCGCCACGTGCTCGGCGCTGCTGGTCGTCACGCCCGCGCAGCACACCCGTGCCACGCTTGCGGCCTTGCCGGGCTTCACGGGCGATCTCGTGTTGTGCAGCAAGGGCATCGAAGAAGGCAGCGGCAGCTTTATGAGCGAAGTGGCACGCGCTGCGCAGCCCCAGGCGCAGCTCGCGGTGCTTTCCGGCCCGACCTTCGCGCACGAAGTCGCCGCCGGCCTGCCGACCGCGGTCACGCTGGCCTGCGCGGGCGGCGAGGCGCAGTGGGCGCGCCTTTCCGCGGCCATCGCCCGGCCGGGTTTCCGCCCTTATTTCTCCGATGACCTGGTGGGTGCCGAGATCGGCGGAGCTGTGAAAAATGTGCTCGCCATCGCTTGCGGTGTGGTCGCCGGCCTCGGACTTGGCGAGAACGCCCGGGCGGCCCTGATCGCACGCGGGTACGCCGAAATGCTGCGCTTCGGCGAGGCGCTCGGGGCGCGGGGGGAGACCCTGGCCGGGCTGTGCGGCCTCGGCGACCTCGTGTTGACCTGTTCCTCGACTTCGAGCCGCAACTTCTCGCTCGGCAAGGCGCTCGGCGAAGGCGCCGACCCGCGCTCGCTCGCGGCCAATCGCACCACTGTTGCCGAAGGGGCATTCACTGCTCCGGTTCTGGCCGCAAAGGCCGAGGCCCTTGGCATCGCGATGCCGATCGTCGATGCGGTCGACCGGCTGCTGCGGGGCGCCCCGGCCGGCGAGATCGTCAGCAGCCTGCTCGCTCGCCCGCTCACCGCGGAAGGCGGTGCATCGTGAAGGCCGAGTCCGAACGCCGCGAACAGAGCGACATCGCCGCGCTTGCCCGCGGCGGGCGGACAAATTTCTACGGTTTCCTGCTGCGGCTCGCCGCGCGGCTGCCGTTCCTGTTCATCGCCGGCCGTCTGTACGGCGCCGAGGAGCTCGGCGTGTTCGCCTCCGCCGTGGTGGTGCTCGAGCTGGTCAGCCAGCTCGGTACGATGGGCCAGAAGCGTGGCCTGGCTCAACAGCTCTCGGCTGAAACGCAGGAGCCCGCGCACGCGATCGCCGATTCGCTGGTGCTGAGCCTGATCAGCGCGACGATACTCTGCGTGCTGCTGTGGCTGTTCCCGCTGCCGATGTTCCCGAGCGGCGAGGAGGACCAGATCGAGCGGCTGATGCCGCTGGCGCTTATCCCCTATTGCCTCACCGACGTCGGACTGGCGGCGCTCGCCTACCGCTACGACGTCGGCTCGACCGTGTGGGCGCGCGCCATTGTCGAGCCCTGGGTGATCTCGTTGACGGCTCTCGCGGCGTTCTACCTAATTCCCGAAAGCGGCCTCGCGATTGCCTATCTAGCATCGATATTCGCCGCCGCGCTGTTCACCTTCGTGCCGCTGATACGCAATTACGGCTTGCCACGCGGCTGGCACCCCGATCCCGCGCGGATCTGGCGTCTCGCCATTCGCAATGCGCCGCTTACGGCGGCCGACGGTATCGAGATGGCCACGCGCAAGATCGACCTGATGATCCTCGGCGCCTTCGCCAGCCCCAGCGCGGTCGGCGTCTATTACGTCGCCCAGCAAGTCGCGACCTTGCCGCAGAAGATGAAGGTCAGCTTCGAGCCGATCCTCGGCCCGGTCATCACCCGCGCCCTGAAGAACTGCGACTATGGCGCGATCGCGCGGCAGGTGTGCCAGGTCGGCTTCTGGATTCTCGCCGCACAAGCCGGCATCGCGCTCGCGCTCGGCATCCCGGGTGAGGCCGTGATGGGCCTGGTCGGGCCGAACTTCGTCGGCGGCACCGGCGCCCTGTCGCTGCTGCTTGCGGCCGAGGTAGTCGCGGCGCTCGCGGTCGTGTCGGAAGCGGCGCTGATCTACGTCGCGCGGGTGAGGAACCTCGCGGTTTCGATCGCCACGATCACCCTCCAGGCGATTCTGACGCTGGCGGTGATGCTTACCGCCGAGCGCCTGGGCTTCGGTGACCTCTACCGCGCAGCCGGGGCGGCGGCGGCGCTGTTTGTTTCGCTCGGCCTCGCCTCGGTGATCAAAAGCATGATGCTGGCGCGCCTGCTGGGGACGCCGGTGAACAACTGGCGCTGGCCGCTTGTCTACGCAGCGGTGCCGGCGATCGCGGTCGGCTGGCTCGCGACTCGCCTGCCGGAGTGGCTCGAGCTTGTCGTCGGCATCCCGGCGATCCTCGGGGTCTATTGCTGGGTGATCTGGTGGCGCGGGTTCGGCCCCGAAGATCGCGTGCTGTTCCGCCGCAACCTCGCCCCGGAGGGGCCGGCGTGACGCGGCGGCCTTCACTCGCGATTCTCGCCGGCGCGCTGATCGTGGTGGTGCTGGCGGTAGTCGGCGCTCTGCTGACCGGCCCGCGGATCACCGCCCACCTCACCGAACGCGCGCAGGCCGCGATCGACAGCGTGGGCGGACAGCCGGTCACGGCCGTCTTCGCCGCCGGTGTGCTGGCCAGCCGGCACCCGATACTGCAAGGGGGCGAGCGGCTTGACGAAGGCACGCGCGCCCGCATCGCGCACGCGGTGGCGCGCGTTCCCGGGATCGGCGGCGTCCGCTGGTCCGACGGAACCGCGCTTGCCAACAACACCGCCCAGGCAGCGCGTCCGCTGCATTGCCAGGACGATGTCGACGCGCTGTTGCGCACCCGCACGATCCGGTTCGAGGAATCCTCAACCCGCATCGAAACCGCCAGTGCCGACCTGATCGACGAAGTCGCCAATTCGCTGCGCCCGTGCCTGGGCAGCATCATCGCGCTCACGGGCCACACCGATTCCTCGGGCACCGAGCCGGGCAATCTCGAGCTGTCGCGGGCGCGCGCCGAAGCCGTTCGCCAGGCCCTGGTCCAGCGCGGCATTCCGGCCGACGGTCTGCGCGTGCGCGGCGTTGGCGCGAATGAGCCGATTGAGGGCCTCGATCCTGCGGATCCGGCCAATCGCCGCATCGAATTCTCGGTAGTCGCCAAAGGGGCGATCCGTCCCACCCCGGTCGACACGCCGGGGCCGCGCTGACATAGAACCGGCATGCCCATCTGGCTCGAACTGCTGGCGTTGATGCTGGCGGCTTACGCCGCCGGGCTCGCTTTTGGCTGGATGGTGTGGGGCCGCACCGAGCCGTGGCCGGATGAAAGGGAGAGCGGCGAATGAGCGAACTGGTGAGCGAAAACTGGTGGCTGCTGGTCATCGCGCTGGTGATCGGCCTGACCGTCGCCTGGTGGATCTTCGTCGGCGGCCGTCGCACGCGCGTCGAGATCGACCGACGCGACACGCTCGACGAAGGCGCCGACAAGGCGCGCCGCAATCAGGCGCTGATCGACGCGCTTCCTGTTTCGGCGGGGGCGAGCACTGCGGCGCTGATCCCGCCGCCTACGCCCGAAGGGCTTGCCGGGATTGGCGCCGCGATTCAGGCCGAGGTTCCCCTTGCCCCCGCGCCCCGTGACGACCTGACCCGGCTCAAGGGTGTCGGGCCCAAGCTGGCGGCCATGTTGCATGGTCTCGGCGTCACCGGCTTCGACGACATCGCCGGCTGGGACGATGCGGCGATAGACCGGATCGACGCCCAGCTCGGTCATTTTTCCGGCCGCATCCGCCGTGACGAGTGGGTCACCCAAGCGCGCTTGCTGGCCGCTGGGGACACCTCCGGCTTCGAACACAAGTTCGGCAAGTTATAAGCACTAACAAGGATATATTTACGAATTCGGGAACCCTGCACCGGCCTGGGTCATTAACCCACTCCAGGATACATATCGCTCGCTGAGAGCGGAAATGCAGGAACTGAATACAATGACTTTACAAGGGGGTAAGGATGCCGTGACCAGGCCCATCGTCCTCGTAGTCGAAGACGAGTTCATCGTCGCTTTCGATCTCGCCGAGACTGTGCGCGACGAAGGCTTTACCCTTGCCGGACCTTACGCACATGGCGAAGAAGCGATCGGGATGCTCGACCGCGATCATCCGGACGCCGCGATCCTCGACGTGAAACTTGCCGACGGCGAAGTCTACCAGCTGGCAGACCGGCTGACCGAGCGCGGCATCCCGATCCTGTTCCACTCCGGCCACGAATTGCCGGGGCACCTGCTCGCGCGATATCCGAATGCGCGCGCCTGCTCCAAACCCTGTCCGCCTTGCGAGTTGCTCACCAACCTTCGCGAAGCAGTCTATCGCGCCGCCGCCTGAGCGGCCGAGATTGGCTAGCTGCCGGTAACCGGCTAGGGGTCCCCGCAAGGAGACCCCTTTTCTATGCAATCATTTGACTGGGCCGATCCGTTCCGGCTGGATGACCAACTTACCGATGAAGAGCGGATGATCGCGGGCGCCGCGCGCGGTTTCGCGCAGGGCGTTTTGCAGCCACGTGTGATCGAGGCTTTCCGCGATGAGATCGATGCGCCGGAGCTGTTCCCCCTGATGGGCGAAGCGGGCCTGCTGGGCGTGACGATTCCGCACGAATATGGCGGCGCTGGCGCGGGCTACGTCGCTTATGGGCTCGTCGCCCGGGAGATCGAGCGGGTCGATTCGGGCTACCGTTCGATGGCCAGCGTGCAGTCGAGCCTCGTGATGTACCCCATCCACACCTATGGTACGGACGAACAGAAGGCGAAATACCTTCCCGGCCTCGCTTCGGGCCAGTTGATCGGCTGCTTCGGCCTGACCGAGCCTGATGCAGGCTCCGATCCTGGCTCGATGCGCACCGTCGCGAAGAAGGATGGCGACGGGTACCGCATTTCCGGCGCCAAGACCTGGATCAGCAACTCACCCTTCGCCGACGTGTTCGTGGTCTGGGCCAAGAGCGAAGCACACGGCGGCAAGATCAAGGGCTTCGTGCTCGACAAGGGCATGAAGGGCCTCTCCGCGCCGAAGATCGAGGGCAAGCTGAGCTTGCGCGCATCGACCACCGGCGAGATCGTGATGGACGAGGTCGCGGTCGGCGCCGAGGCGCTGCTGCCCGGCGTGGAGGGCCTCAAGGGACCATTCGGGTGCCTCAACCGCGCGCGCTACGGCATCTCGTGGGGCGCGCTCGGCGCGGCCGAGTTCTGCTATAGCGCGGCGCGGGCATACGGCCTCGACCGCAAGCAGTTCGACCGCCCGCTCGCGGGCAACCAGCTCTACCAGAAGAAGCTCGCCGACATGGCGACCGAGATTTCGCTCGGGTTGCAGGCCAGCTTGCGCGTCGGCCGGCTGATGGACGAACACGCGTTCGCGCCCGAGATGATCAGCCTGGTAAAGCGCAACAACGTGGGCAAGGCGCTCGAGATCGCCCGCGCGGCGCGCGACATGCACGGCGGCAACGGCATCTCGGAGGAATTCCAGGTGATCCGCCACATGCTCAACCTCGAGACGGTCAACACCTACGAGGGCACGCATGACGTGCACGCGCTGATCCTCGGGCGCGCAATCACGGGGATTGCCGCGTTCTGACGAAACCGCCGACGAGGCGGGATGACGCAGGTGGGCTTGCCGCTATAGCTTCGGCCATGCGCCCCGCCCCAGCCACCATTCTCCACGAAACATTCGGTTTCGAGCATTTCCGCGGCGTGCAGGCGGACGTGATCGACCGGGTGCTGAGTGGTGCAAACACGCTGGCGATCATGCCCACCGGCGCGGGCAAGTCGCTGTGCTACCAGCTTCCAGCGGTCGTTCTGCCCGGCTGCTGCGTGGTGATCTCGCCGTTGATCGCACTGATGCACGATCAGCTCAGGAGCGCAAAGGCGCTCGGCATCCGCGCGGCAAGCCTGACTTCGGTCGACGCCGACTGGCGCGAGACGCAGGACCGCCTCGTCGCGGGCGACCTCGACTTGCTCTACGTGGCGCCCGAGCGGGCGAGCGGCGACGGTTTCCGTTCACTGCTCGAACGCGCCGGGATTTGCCTGTTCGCGATCGACGAGGCGCACTGCGTGTCCGAATGGGGCCACGATTTCCGCCCCGACTACCGCCTGCTGCGCCCGCTGCTCGACGCCTTTCCCCAAGTGCCGCGCCTTGCGCTGACCGCGACCGCCGACCATCACACGCGCGAGGACATCCTCGTCCAGCTCGGCATCGCGCGTGACGGGCTGATAGTGTCCGGCTTCGACCGGCCGAACATCCGCTACGCCGTGCAACCGCGCGACGGCATCGGGCGACAGCTCGGCGAAATCCTCGCCGCCCATCCTGGGCCGGGAATCGTCTACGCGCCGACCCGCGCACAGACCGAACGTCTCGCCGAGAGCCTCGGCGCGAAAGGCCGCCCGGTGCTGCCCTATCACGCGGGGCTTGAGCCACAGCAACGCGCCGCCAACCAGGCCGCATTCATCGCCAGCGAGGAGATGGTGATGGTGGCGACGGTCGCCTTCGGCATGGGGATCGACAAGCCGGACGTGCGCTTCGTGGTCCATGCAGGGCTGCCCAAATCGATCGAGGCCTATTACCAGGAAAGCGGCCGCGCGGGCCGCGACGGGGATCCGGCACAGGCGACACTGATCTGGGGGCCGGAGGATTTCGTCCGCGCGCGCCAGCGCATCGCGGAGGTCGAGCCGGCACGCCAACAAGGCGAACGGGCGCGGATCGCCGCGCTTGGTGCGCTGGTCGAGACCGGAGGGTGCCGCCGGGCGATCCTGCTGCGACATTTCGGCGAGCATCCGCCGGCGAACTGCGGCAATTGCGACAATTGTCTCGCACCGCCCAAGGCCGCGGATGCCACCGAAGTGGCGCGCAAGCTGCTCTCGGCGGTTTACCGCACGGGGCAGAGCTTCGGCCTCGGCCATATCGAGGCGGTGCTGGTCGGAAAGAGCGACGAGCGCATCGAGCGCAAGCGCCACGATGCGCTGTCGGTGTTTGGCATCGTCTCGGCGGAGGATGCCCCGCTGATCAAGCCGGCAGCACGGGCGCTGCTGGTGCGCGGCGCACTCGAGACGAACGAGCACGGCGGGCTGATGCTCGGCGGCGAGGCGCGCGCGATCCTGAAAGGCGAGGAGGAGCTTGCGCTGATCCTGCCGCCCGCGCGGGCTCGTTCACGCAAGGGCCGCAATGGCGAAGCGAACCCGGTCGGTGATCCGCTGTTCGAGGCGTTGCGCGATCTGCGCCGCGACCTCGCCAAAGAGGCGGGCGTGCCGCCTTACGTGATCTTCCACGACAGCACGCTGCGCGAACTCGCGGCGAAGCGCCCGGAAAACGACCAGGCGTTGTCGCATATAGCGGGCATCGGTACGCGGAAACGCGAGGCCTATGGCCCCGCGTTTCTCGAAGTGATCGCTCGCCACCTCTGACTCGTCGTTGGGAGCGCGGCGAGGCAATCCATCATCCGAGCTGGATTGCCGGCGGCCCGCGTCCCTCGCAACGCCGTGGGGAGAGTTAAGCGCTCCTGCGGCGGGTCTTGTTGCCGCGCCGGCGATTGCCGCCGCCCTGCCCGCCGCTCCGTTCGCCCATCGGGCGCGGCGTGACCTGCTTGCGCGGCGGACGGCGTCCGCTCGGCCCACGGAACTCACGCTCCTCGCGAACCGGCGGCGGAGCCTCGGCCTCACGGCGGCGCGTGTCTTCGACCTCGGTCCGCAGGTTAGCCGGCAGCGGCACCTGCGCCAGCGTGATCCTGGTCAGCTTCTGGATGTCGCGCAGGTATTCGCGCTCATCCGGCGCGCACAGCGAGATCGCCACGCCGGCGGCGCCGGCGCGCGCGGTGCGGCCGATGCGGTGGACGTACTGCTCGGGCACGTTGGGCAGCTCGAAGTTGAACACATGGCTCACGCCTGAGACGTCAATCCCGCGCGCGGCGATATCGGTCGCGACCAGCACCGGCACGCGGC
>CAYNXB010000008.1:0-1910 GCA_964401045.1 uncultured Sphingomonadaceae bacterium
ACCTCGTAACCTTTGACGATCTCGTCTCGGTCGACCGGGCCGACGCCCTGGACGACCTTTTCGTAATTGATCCGCTTGCCGCTCGGTTCGTGGATCTGGTGGAATGCGATCGTCGCGCCGCTCTTGGTCGCGGCGTAAACCTCCACCGGGATCGACACCAACGCGAGCCTGATCTGTCCCTGCCAGTAAGCGCGTGCCGCCATGTGCGTTGCCTCCATTTTCGCGGTGTTCAGCGATTCAAGAGCCGCTTCGGTTCCTCCAGTTTCACGTCTTTGCGCAGCCACTCGAGAAGTTGGTCGCGCGCGGGCAATCCGCGCTCGCCGTTCCAGGCGAGGAACAGCGGCGAGCGGGCGCCCTGATCCGTCAGCCTAACGGCCGCGACGCCCGGCAGCGAGAGCGAGCCGAAGATGTCGAGCGCGATGGTCACGCCCACGCCCGCGCGGACAAAGCCCAGCACCGTATACCACTCGTCGCTGGTATGGCCCACCGTGGGTGTGAACCCGGCACGAATGCACAACGCGTTGATCTGGTGATGCAGTCCGGGCGCGACCGCGGGGTTGAACAGCACGAACGGCTCGCCCGCCAGATCGGCGAGCCCGAGCGCGTTGCGCTGCGCCAGCCGGTGCCCCTCCGGCACCAGCGCTACGAACCGCTGGTAGCCGAAGATCTCGCTCCTGATGGAGCGTTCGGCCGGCAGCTCCCGGGTGACCGCGATGTCGATCATCCCCGATCGCAACGCTTCGGGCTGCTGCGCGGAATGCATGTCTCGCAACGTGAGCGCGATGTCCGGGTAGGCACCTCGGAAGCGCTGGATCGACAGGGGCACGTCGGACAGCATCGCCGTGGAGGCGACCGCAATGGTGATCGCACCGACCTTGCCGCGCTCGACCAGCCGCGCCTGCTCAGCCGCGGCGTCGAAATCGCCGAACGCGCGCCGGGCTGCGTCGGCCACGATCTCCCCGGCAGGCGTCAGCGCCACGCGGGGGCGGCGCACGAACAGCGTCACGCCGAGGCTCCGCTCGATCTGCGCAAGGCGCACGCTGAGCTGCGGCTGGCGCATCGCCAGCGCCTCGGCCGCGCGGCCGAAATGCAGCTCGCGAGCGAGGGCGTCGATCAGCTCGAGGTCGCGGGTGCTGAGGCTCATACGAAATCCCGAATGACGCGATTAGGATATTCCGCTTTTCGGAAAGATTGTCGAGCGGTAGCTTCCCCGTAACGACGAGCGCAGAATCGCGCCGCTGGAGAGATGCCATGAACGACCAGTCGAAGATCGAGGCCGCCAAGGGCTTCCCGCTGCCGAGCTCGCTCACGGTGGCGCCGGGCACCGAGAACGCGCAGGCCGCATTCCCCTACTACATGCAGTTCGGCGAGGGCGACGACGAGCGCTTCTGGTTCTACAACTCGATGCACTTCCCCGAGCCGATGCACCACTTCGACATGGTCACGGCGGAAGCCGCCTATTGCGCGCTCGGATCGGCCAATACCCGCGTCCACGTGCTGCCGACCACCAAGGGCATCGACTACCGCATCATCAACGGCCGCGTGTACATCGGCGGTGTCGGCGTGACCGATCCGGCGGAGCTGGAAGAACGCACGGCCGAGTTCCAGCAGCGCGCGTTCTACTACTACGAGCACTGGGAGCGGCTGTACGATTCCTGGAAGGACAAGATGCGCGCCCTGATCAAGAGCGCGCAGGACCTGCCGGTCCCGTCACTGCCCGATTACGAGCCGCTCGAGAACGTTCACGCCGGCAAGGGTGTCGCCTCCAATCACTACCTGCTCGATACCTACCAGCGCATCCTCGAAGGCTACTTCCGGATGTGGCACCACCACTTCGAGTTCCTGCTGCTCGGTTACGGCGCGTATCTGACCTTCTTCGACTTCTGCAAGAAGGCCTTCCCCGAGATCAC
>CAYNXB010000008.1:2010-61708 GCA_964401045.1 uncultured Sphingomonadaceae bacterium
GGCGAGAACATCGACCGCCCGATGGCGAAGCTCCAGGCCGAGCGGCAGGAGCTGATCGAGGGCTATCGCGACCTGCTTTCGAACGACCAGGACCGCGCTGTTTACGACCAGATGATCACCCTCGCGACGCGCGTGTTTCCATACGTCGAGGGCCACAAGTTCTACTGCGAGCACTGGTTCACCAACCTGTTCTTCAACAAGATCCGCGAGTTCGGCGCATTGCTCACGGAGAACGGCTTCTTCGAAAAGGAAGAGGACGTGTTCCACCTCACCCACTACGAGCTGGAGCAGGTGATCGTCGACCTGATGACGAGCTGGTCGAATGGCTCGCCGCCGCGCGGCATCCAGCGCACCCGGGCGATGGTCGCGGAGCGGCAGGCGGCGATCAAGACATGGGGACCGCTCGAAACGCCGCCCGCGCTCGGTCCGGTTCCGGACATCATCGATGACCCGGCGATCGTGATGTTGTGGGGCATCACCCGCGAGAACCTCGATTCCTGGCTCAGCACCGATGAAGAGGTGACCAACGAGATCAAGGGCTTTGCCGCGTCGTCGGGCGTGGTCGAAGGAACAGCGCGCGTGGTGAAGAGCGTGCAGGAGATCAACCGCCTGCAAAAGGGCGACATCCTCGTGTGCCAGGTGACCAATCCGACCTGGGCGCCGGTATTCCAGAAGATCGGCGCCGCAGTGTCCGACATCGGCGGATCGATGAGCCACGCGGCCATCGTGGCGCGCGAATACGGGCTGCCGGCGGTGGTCGGCACCGGCACTGCAACCGCACGGATCAAGGATGGCCAACGCATCCGCGTCGACGGCGGACGCGGCGTGGTAACGCTTCTCGATTGAGGAATTGACCTGTGAGTGACGTGATTTCGTGGTTCGCCGACATCGGCCTGGCGGACCGGCCGACTGTCGGCGGCAAGGGTGGCAGCCTCGGCGAACTGACCAAAGCGGGTATCGACGTGCCGCCGGGCTTCGTCGTGCGCACCGAGGCGTTCGAGGCGTTCGTGCGCCATCTCGACGCGGTGGAGCCGCTGCGCGCGCCGGTCGAAGGGCTCGATCCGGATGATCTCGACACCGCCCGTTCGCTGCTCGAAAAGATCCGCGCGCGTCTCACTGGCAGCGACCTTCCCGACGATGTCCAGGCCGAGATCACCGCAGCCTACGAGCAGCTTTGCGCCGGGCGGGGTAACATTCCCGTGGCGGTGCGCTCCTCAGCCACCACCGAGGACGCGGAGGATGCAAGCTTCGCCGGTCTGCAGGATACGTATCTGTGGGTGATCGGCGCGGAGTCGGTGATCGACTACGTGCGCCAGTGCTGGGCGAGCCTCTACTCGGTGGAATCGGTTGTCTATCGCCGAAAGCAGGCCTTCCCCGAGGCGGGCGTGGCGATGGGCGTGGTTGTCCAGCAGATGGTCGACGCGCGCTGCGCCGGGGTGATGTTCACCCGCAGCCCCACCACCGGCGACAAGTCGGTCATCACCATCGAAGGTGCATGGGGCCTCGGCTCGGCCGTCGTCTCGGGCGAAGTCACGCCCGATCGCTGGGTGGTGGGCAAGCTCACCGGCGACATCTCGGTGCGCGACATCTCCGACAAGCACGTCGAGCAGCTGCCCAGGGCGGGCGGCGGAATAGAGGAAGTGCCGGTGCCGGACGAGCGGCGCAAGATCGAGTGCATGTCCGACGACGAGCTCCAGGCGCTGCGCGCGATCGGCCGGCAATGCGAGAAGCACTACGGCAAGCCGCAGGACATTGAATGGGCGGTCGAGCGCGACACCGGTAAGATCCTGCTCCTGCAGAGCCGGCCGGAAACGGTGTGGTCGGCGAAGGAAGCCGAGGCAGCGCCGGTCGCCGCCGTTTCCGACAATCCCCTTTCGCACGTGATGAACATCTTCGGGGGCCGCCGGTGAAATTGACCGCGGCGGACATCGCCGAAATCGCCCGGCTGCTCGACGAATCTAGGTTCGCCTCGCTGGACCTGCAAATGGGTGACTTCCGCGTGCGCATTCGCCGCGACAGCGGCGGCTGGTCGGCGCCCGCGAGCGAGGAGCCGCGCTACGTCGAGGCAGAGCGCGCTCCCGCGCCCATCGCTTCTCCGAGCGGACCAGTCGCCGGCGAAACCGATGTGCGCGCGCCCCTGCTCGGCAATTTCTATTCCGCGCCGCGCCCAGGCGATCCGCCATTCGTCGAGATCGGCTCGACCGTCACCGAGGATACCACGATCGGCATCATCGAAGTGATGAAGCTGATGAACCCAATCCGCGCGGGGGTGGCTGGCACGGTTACGGCCATCCTCACGGCCAACGGCACGTCGGTCGAGGAAGGCCAGCCCCTTATTCGCGTGAAGGCGGCTTAGCGATGGCCAAGGTCCAACTCGTCGAAACCTCGCTTCGTGACGGCAATCAGTGCCTGTGGGGGGCGCTCGGGGTCGACACCGCGAGGACGTTGACCATCGCCCCGGCGATGGAGCGCGCCGGCTTCAAGGCGATCGACTTCACCACCAGCACCCACATGGGCGTGGCGGTGCGCTACAAGCAGGAAGACCCGTGGGAGCGGATCCGCGGCATGGCCGAGATCTGCAAGGACACCCCCCTGCAGTTCCTCTCGACCGGCTTCCGCTTCATCGCGTGGGAAACCGCCAGCCCCGAGTTCATGGAGCTGGCATTCCGCACGCTCGCGATCAATGGTATCCGCCGCTTCGCGCTCGCCGATCCGAACAACGATGCGGCCTCGAACGTCGAGGTGGCGAAGCTGGTCAAGCGCGCGGGCGGCGATCAGGTCATCGGCGCGCTGGTCTATTCGCTGAGCCCGATCCACGACGATGCGCACTATGCGGCCGCTGCCCGCACGATGGCAGCAAGCCCGAATATCGAAGCGCTCTACATCAAGGATCCGGGCGGGCTCCTGACGAGCAAGCGCGCGCAGACCCTGATCCCCGCGATCATGGCCGAGATCGGCGACAAGCCGCTCGAGCTTCACGCGCATTGCACCATCGGGCTCGCGGAGCGCGCCTATCTCGAAGGCGTCGAGCTGGGGGTGAGCGCCGTGCAGTGCGCGAGCGGAGGCGCGGCTGACGGCACCTCCAATCCGCCGCTGGACCGGATGATCGCCAATTTGCGCGCGATGGGCCACGACGTGGATATCGACGACGAGGCAGTGGCCGAGATATCCGCCTATTTCACGGCGCTCGCCGAGGCCGAAGGGCTGCCGACGGGCAAACCGATGGCGTTCGACGCGGCCTACCTCCACCACCAGCTCCCCGGGGGAATGGTCGGGACTATGCGCCGCCACTTGGCCGATCACGGCGTGCCGGAGCTTGAAGGCAGGGTGATCGAGGAGATGGGGCGGGTGCGCGAGGAGCTCGGTTGGCCGATCGTGATGACCCCGTTCGCGCAGATGCTGCAAACCCAGGCGATGCTCAACGTCACCGGCAAGGAGCGCTACGGCGTGATCCCCGACGAGATCATCCGTTACGCGCTCGGCAAGTTCGGGCGGCCCAACGTGCCGATTGCGGGAGACGTGATGGACCGCATCATGGCCAATCCGCGTACCCGCGAACTCGAAGCAGAAACGGGCATGAGCGATTTGAAAACACTGCGTAAACGCATTGGTGAATCCCTCTCCGACGAGGAGTTCCTGCTGCGCGCCACGATGCCCGCCAACCTCGTCGATGCGATGCAGGACAAGGGCCCGGCGCCGCGTGAATACGACCCGGAGAAAGTGCCGATCATGAACCTGCTGCGCGACGTGCTCCGCCGCACCGATATCGACAGCCTCAGTCTGGAAAAGCCGGACTTCAAGCTGGAGGTCGCCGCGTGAGCCTGGATCGCACGCCCAAGGGCTTCATGTTCGATCTCGACGGCACGCTGATCCTCAGCGACCGCAAGCTCGGCGGCTATACGGCGATCCCGGGCGCGGCGGAGGCGCTTGCCGCGCTCGACGAACGCGGCATCCCGTGGATCGCGATGACCAATGGCAGCGCCTATCCGGCGAGTGTGCAGGCGCCCAAGCTGCGCGCCGTCGGCCTGCCGGTGCGCGACGAGCGGCTGTTCACGCCCAACAGCGTCGCGGGGCGCGCGATGGTCGATCGCGGCTATCGCAATGTGCTGGTGCTCGGCACACAAGGCGTGGCCGACGCGCTGACCGAGATGGGTGTTACTTGTGTTACGCCGGGCCAGCCGGGCGCGGACGAGACCGACGCGGTCTACATCGCCTGGCATCCCGACTGCTCGATGCCAGACATTCACCTCGCCTGCGAGCGCGTGCTCGAAGGGGCGGCGCTGCTCACCGCGTCAGATGTGCCGTTCTTCGCAACGAAGGATGGCCGCAGCTTCGGCTATTCGTGCGCGATCAACGGCGCGGTCGCGCGGGTCACCGGATACGAACCCGAGCCGTGCGGCAAGCCGAGCGCACTGGCGCTGCGGCTCGTCGCCGAGCAGCTTGGCGTGGCCAAGGAGGATGTCGGCGTGGTCGGCGACGATGCGGTTGCCGAAATGCAGATGGCGCGCGCGGGCGGGGCGATCGGGATTGCCGTTACAAGCGGCAGCACCGATGCGGCGCAATGGGCCGCGCAGCCGCCCGAGCGCGCGCCGCACGTGGTAATCTCGGATATTGGGGAATTATTGGAAGCTGCCGGCCTCTAAGCGCCTTCTCTTCAGGGGCCTGGCGTAACGCGTGTCAGCCCTGCTTGGCTTCCTCAAGTTTCACCAGCCGCCACATCGTCTCGGTCACGGGCGTTGCGACCCCCTTGCGTTTGGCCGCCTCCGCAATTGCGCCGCTGATCGCGTCGATCTCGGTGCGGCGGCCGGCCTTGATGTCTTGCAGCATCGAGGCTTCGTGGTCCGCGTGATCCGTCATCGAGACTTCGGTCAGCGCGTGGATCGGCGCGGCTTCGATCAGCACGTTGTTGGCGCGCGCGGCGGCGACGCCTTCCTCGACCATCGCGGAGATCAGCGCGCGGCTCTCGGCCTTTTCGAGGAAGAAGCCCGGCGTCCGTCGGGTGAGCGCACACAGCGGGTTCATTGCCGAATTGAACACCGCCTTGGCCCAGATCGCCTCTAGGATGTCGGGCTCGAGTTGCGAGGGGAGGCCTCCGCTGGTCAGCACGCGGCACACTTCGGCGGCGAACGCGGTGTCCGGGCTGAACGCTGGGTAGAGCTTGGTCCCGCCTTCGCCGAGCGAACGGATTCGGCCCGGGCCGACGAGATCGGCGGGCAGGGTGCTGACGCCCACCAGTACTTTGCCGCGCTGGATGCGGGCGGCGACGCGCTCGACGTTACCCAGCCCGTTCTGCAGCGTCAGCACGTGGGTGCGCTCCCCGATCAGATGCTTCACCCCTTCGAGCGCGGCGTCGCTGTGGTAGGTCTTGGTGAACAGCAGGATCAGGTCGGCCTGACCCTGCGCCTCGCTCGGCAGGACAGCAGGCAGCGGCAGGCGCGCGGTGCCCTGGCGCGTCTCGACCTCGAGCCCGTCGCGGTTGATCGCCTCGATATGCGCGGCGCTGGTGTCGACCAGGGTGACGCCGGCGCCTCCGGCGGCCAGGGCTGCACCGTAGAGGCAGCCCATTGCACCCGCGCCGACCACGAATACTTGCATGATACCCTTCAGGGGTTCCGGAACTCAGGCGGGCTATAGCCGAACTTTTCGTTTCGGCGCAGCAGGATATCGGCCTGGTGGGGCATCGCGGCCCATAATGCGCGCGTGTAGCGCTCGTAGTGTTGCGCGAAGCGCGTGATCTGGGCGCGGTCCATGCCCGCGCGGCCCGAGGCGGCCACCGCCTCCTGTTCCTGGCGCAGGCGGGATTCGATCACCGTTTCCCAGCCCGGCACCTCGATCGAGACCAGCAGGTCGAGCCGTCGCCACAGCGGATCGTAGGCGCGTTCGAGCGCGGCGCTGGACCACGCGAACCACGCGCCATCGGAGTCGCATTCGGCTTCGAGCTCGTTGATCGGGCTCGACCAGGGGGGAAGGTCATCCGACCGCAAACCGACGCACCAGCCTTCGAGCACGATGACGTCGGCGCGGCCGGCGAAGGTGGGCCACTGGTGGCGCGGGAGCCGGTCGTCGACGAGCTTGTCGAACCGCGGCAAGGCAGTTTCGCCGTCGCCCGCGAGCGCGGCGAGCGTGGTTTCGAGCAACGCCACGTCGTGTGTGCCCGGCACGCCGCGCGTTCCGCACATCGGATGCACTTCGCGCGCCAATCGCTCGCGTTCGGCCTTGGTTAGGTAGAAATCGTCGAGCGACAGCAGCACGCTGCGCAGGCCGCCGCGATCGAGGTCGGCCACGATCAGCTTGGCGAGCGTCGACTTGCCCGCACCCTGCGCACCATTGAGCCCGACGAGGGACGGCTTGCTCAATCCGGCGATGCGTTCGGCGACGAGCGCGCCGGTCGCGTCTGCGTCAGGCACCGGCGAGGTATCCCCCCGCGAGCAGCAACAGCAGCTTCACGTCAGCCGCGCAGCCGCGCGCGCGGCATACCCCGACAAACGCCGCGACTTCGCCCAACGGCACCCGGTGCACAGTGATGTTCTCGCCTTCGACGCCGCCGCCGTCGCTCACTTTGGTGAGCCCGCTCGCGCGCATCAGCGTAAAGCTCTCGCTGACCATGCCGGGTGAGGACCAGAATTCGCCCAGCGGCTCGATCGTCGCAGCGCGGTAGCCGGTTTCTTCCTCCAGCTCACGCGCCGCGGTGTCCGCGTCGCTCTCCTGCTCGTCTTGATCGCCGATCAGCCCGGCGGGCAGCTCGATGCACGCGCGCCCGAGCGGCACGCGATATTGCTCGACCAGCAGCACATGACCTTCGTCTATCGCCAGAATCGCCGCGGCGCGGATGCCGCGCGTGCGCGAGACATATTCCCACCGGCCGCGCTGCTTGGCGGCGATGAACTTGCCCTGCCAGCGGATTTCTTCGGGAGCGTCTGCGTCAGGAACCGGCATGTGCCGACCCTTAGAGTTCGATCAGGCGGTCCGGCAACTCATTGGTGTCATCGGCATCACGCGGAAAATGTTCGGTGAGCACTTTGCCGACCTCGGCGACCGCCGCGGCCATGCCCGCGCCGCAGCCCCCGCGCTTCATTTCCCCCAGCATCGCTGTCATCGCGTCGCCCCAGGTCTCGGGCGAGACCCTGGAGGCGATCGCCGCATCGGCGACGATTTCCGCCCGGTGCTCGCGCATCGAGAGGTAGATCAGCACCCCGGTACGCCCGCGGGTGCGGCGTTCGGCGCCGACCTTGAACAGGCTCACCGCGCGCAGGCGCACGCGCTTGGTCTTGATCGGGCCGGGAATGAGCAGGAACTTGAGCGGCGGCCACAGCTGGATCAGCCACATCCCGCCGAACTTGAGGATGCCGACCGTGAGCGCCAGCCCGAAGATCCCGCGCGGGGTCCACTCGTTGTTCCAGCCGCCGATCACCCGGTCGACCAGCCCGAGGTAAAAGTCGGGGAAGAAGGTCAACACGGCGATCGCGGTGAACGCGACGATTGCCGACCACGCCAGCGCCACGTCGCTGTAGCCGTCCGATCGGTCGGCGACGACGGTGACGATCTCGCCCGCCGTCGTGCTTTCCGCCTCGGCGACCGCCGCCGAGACCAGGGTGTGCTCGTTCTCGCCTACGTGTGCCATCACCAGCTCCCCGAAGCGCCGCCACCGCCGAAGCTGCCGCCCCCGCCAGAGAAGCCGCCACCGCCGCCGCCGAAGCCGCCAAACCCTCCACCGCTCGAGGAGCCGCCACTCCTACCGCCGCTCATGGCCGCGTTGATCGCGGTCCACAGCAGCACGTCGCCCACCGCGCCGGCCACTCCGTGGCGTCCGCGATGGCGTCGCCCGCCCGCGCGGCCGACCAGCGGCAGCACGATGAAGAACGCGATGAACAGCATCCACAGCACCGCGCCGATCGGGAAGCCGTTCCTCTGGGGGCGCTCCTGCGCCTTGGCGGCGATCGCGCGCGCCTCGGCCTCGGGAAGCTGCATCTGGTGGATCAGCGCGTCGGTCCCGGCGACGATGCCGCCCGGCATGTCGCCCCCCTTGAAGCGCGGCAGGATCTCATTGTTGATTATGAGGAACGAGAGGCCGTCGGTGATGATCGGCTCCATCCCGAAGCCGACCTCGATGCGGACCTTGCGCTCATTCGGGGCGACAAGCAGCAGCACGCCGTCGTTGCGTTCCTTATCGCCGATCGCCCACGCTCGGCCGAGTTGGTAGCCGTAGTCGGAAATCTCGTACCCCTGCAGGTCCGGGATCGTTGCGACGACGAGCTGCCGCTGCGACTGCGTCTCGAGCGCCGCGAGCTTCTGGTTGAGGCTTGCCTCGACATCGTCGGGAATGACATTCGCAGCATCGACGACCCTGCCGGTGAGGGGCGGGAATTCAGGAGCGGCAGCCGCCGGTGTCGCCCCAAAAAACAGCAGGGCGAGCACTGGCAGCAACAACACCACGATCAGGCGCCGCATCGGCGCGACCCTCCTTTGGGTAATGGCCTAGAGCTTGCCTTCGAGGCTCGGGGCCGCTTCGGCGCCGGGCGTCACCGCCTGATACGGCACCATCGGGTCGGAACCGTAGATCACATTGGCGGCGATCGTCGCGGGGAAGGTGCGGATCGTCGTGTTATACTGCCGCACCGCCTCATTGTAGTCGCGTATCGAGATGCGGACGCGGTTCTCCTGCCCCTCGAGCTGGCTCTGCAGCATCTGGTAGTTGGTGATGCTCTTGAGCTCGGGATAGGCTTCCACGTTGGCGAGCAGGCGGCCGAAGCCGGCGAGCGAGCCGGACAGCTGGTTCTGCGCGGCCTGGAACTCGGCCATCTTCGCCGGATCGGTCAGGTCGTCGCCCGAGAGCTGGATGCTGGTCGCCTTGGCCCGCGCTTCGATCACGCCGGTGAGGATGCCCCTTTCCTGGTCGGCGGCGCCCTTGGCGACGGCGGCGAGGTTGGGGACGAGGTTGGCGCGTTCCTGGAACGCGGCCTGGACGTCCGCCCATTTGGCCTTGGCGTTCTCCTCTGCCGTCGGCACGCTGTTGATGCCGCACGATGCGAGCGCGCCGGCGCCGGCGATGGCGAGCACGAAACGGGTGATCTGCGAGAGTTTCATCGAAAGAAATCCCCTTCCAGGCGACTGTGTTGTCTATGTAGCACAGCGCGAACGCCTTTCAAGCGGTTGTCCGAGCCTTGGCGTTATGGCACCTTTGGCGGAAGGATAAAGGGAGGCTGCCATGTCGCTAGTTAGCGAATTCCGGACATTCATTGCGCGCGGCAACGTGCTCGATCTTGCGATCGGCGTGATTATCGGCGCGGCGTTCGGCAAGATCGTGACCTCGATGACTGACGATTTGCTGATGCCTCTGATCGGGCGCATCTTCGGCGGGCTCGATTTTTCGGATCAGTACATCGTGCTCAGCGGAGCCCCGGCGCCCGGCACTTCGCTTGAGGCGGCGCGCGCGGGCGGGGCGAATGTGCTCGCATGGGGGTCGTTCGTCAGCGCAGCGATCAACTTCCTGATCCTCGCATGGATCATCTTCCTGATCGTCAAGGCTGCCAACAAGGCGCTCGGCAAGGCGGAGGACGCGCCGGCCGGCCCCACAGATATCGACCTGCTGACCGAGATTCGCGACGAGTTGAAGAAGCGCTGATACACTTCACATTAAGCCAGGAAGGCTTATATCGGCAGCGTCGGTTTCGGCCGACTATGGCGATAAATGGTAGCGTATAATAGACCCAACGGACCCGGGGGCAGTACCCGGCGGCTCCACCAAAATCCCCGCGCAAGCGGGGGTCCTGACGGGGCCGAACCAGGATCGACGTGTGTTGAAAAGCGCTGTTTTTGCCCGGGCTGAGTACCCCGTAAAACTGTTCAAAACCCACAAGTGCCAACGATAACGAAGCACTTGCTCTCGCCGCGTAATGTGACGGCCTAACGGCCTGAATTTACAAAGCTAAGAGCACGGTTCGGACCGAACCGGGTAACAGAATCGGAAACCGGGCGTCCGGGGGTACGTAGCAACAGAAACCCCCACCTTCCTTCAGCTGAGCCTATTCCGCCGGAACTGCGACCAGCTGTTCCTCTTCCGCCCGTTCGCGCTCCAGGCGCAGGGCGTCGAGGATCTTGGCGCCGGCAAGGAACACCGCGCCGGTGCAGGCAAGGAACAGCAGCTTGCCGCCGAAGCCCGGATATTGGTGCAGGTAGACGATGCCGCGCTCGCACGCGCCAAGGCCCAGCGCGTAGATCACCAGATACGCCTCGATCCGCGTCTTGATTACGAACAATCGTTTGAGCTTGCCGAGCATACGTCCCATTTTCCCTTAACGGGCAACAGTGCAACGAGCATGCCACACACGGTGTTCCGGTCAACTCGGTGGTTAACGCAAAGCGCGATTGTAAGGCCCGCCGACAGGTCAGAGAAGCGCGGAAAGGTCCAGTTCTTCCAGCAGCTTGGCGCGCGCGGCAACAACCGTCTGGCGTAGCGAGTCGCGCCCGAGGTCCCTGGTCTCGATCTGCTCGGGCCAGTGCGCGGCGATCACGCGCTCGAGTCGATCGGCCCTGGCCTGGTCGAGCAGGAAGCGCGAATCGACCGTTGCCGGATCTGCGACCACGCGCAGCCGCAGGCACGCGGGGCCGCCGCCATTGGCCATCGACTGCCGCACATCGACCGGGAGCACGTGGCGGATCGCGCCGTTGCCGCTGACCAGCCCCTCGAGAAAGCCCCGCACCTTCTCGTTCGCCCAGGCTTCGGTCGGCACGATCAGCGTCATGCCTGCGCGATCTGGCACCGTGACGAGCTGGGCGTTGAACAGGTAGGTGCGGATCGCGGTCGGCAGGTCGACTGCACTGTCTGGCACAACGACGATTTCGGCCGCGGGAAACTTCGCGCGGATGTCGTCGAACAGTGCGTCCGGGTCGGCGAAGGCGCGTTCGTGCGCGAACAGCACATGCTCGTTGGCCACCGCGACCACGTCATTGTGGAATGCGCCGGCGGCAATCGCTTCGGGGCTCTGCTCGGCGAACACTGTGCGCTTGGCATCGAGCCGGTGCAGCCGTGCGACCGCACGGCTCGCCTGCTCATGCTGCCGCGCGGGGAACGGCCCCCCGCCGCGCCCGTAGACGAAGATTTCGATGCCCGGCGCACCGTGACTTTCGGCAAGCCGCATGTGGTTCGCCGCGCCTTCGTCGCCGAAAGTCGGCGGGATCGCGGAGTGCAGCGCGAAGTGCGCCTCGTCGGCGAACGCGAGCGCAAGCTGGCGCGCGGTATCGGGCCATTCCTGCGCGCGGTGCGGCATGGTGACGAGGTTCGCGGGGGTCAGGTGGCACCTGCCGTCCGCGGTGTCTGGCGCGGGGCTGATGGTGGCGGCGTTGGCGGTCCACATTGCGCTTGCCGACCATGCGGCGGCCGTGAGTCGCGGATCGGTCGTTTCCTCCGCGCCGAGCGCGGGAAGGAACGCTGCGTTCGGGCGCGGCAATGGCAGCAGGAACCCTTGCGCCAGCCCGAGCGCGAGATTGTGTCGCATCTTGGTGAGGCCCTGCAAGGCGGCCTCGCGCGGATAGGCGGTATCGCCCGCGTGAGCGGTGGCGGCGAGGTTGCCGAGGCTCAATCCGGCGTAGTTGTGCGTGGGGCCGATGATTCCGTCGAAGTTGATTTCGGTCAGCACTTCTAGATCCCGTTCGCCCTGAGCTTGTCGAAGGGCCGCCCTTCGCTTTGCGCTTCGCAGAAGAAAACCCGGTGCTTCGGCAAGCTCAGCACGAACGGGAAGGAACGGCTCAAATCGCGATACTCCACACCGTGTCCCCTAGCCCGACACCAAGCGCCTCCGCCGCGTCTGCATCGATAGCCACGCCTCCATCGATATAGGCATGCCGGCCATAGCAGCAACGGAAGCCGGCGAGCCGCCCGGTGGCGATCAGCGCCTTGACCGCTTGCGGACCCGGATCGGTCGCGACCACACTCGCCTTCTGAGCTTCCGCGATCGAGCGAACCTTGTCGGTCCGCGCGGTCATCGTCGGGCCGCCGTCGAAGATGTCGACGTAGCCTTCGTAGGCGAAGCCTTCGTTCTCCAGCATCCGCATCGCGGCGCGGCCGGATGGGTGCGGCAGGCCGATCGCGCCCCGTGCGGAATCGCTGAGCATGGCGACGTAGACCGGGTGCTTGGGCATCAGGTCCGCGATGAACTGGTTGCCGTTGATGGCATTGAAGTAGTCGGCTTCCTGGAAAGTCATGCCGAAGAACCGCCCGGCTACCCCGTCCCAGAACGGTGATCCGCCGCGTTCGTCGATGATCCCGCGCAGCTCCGCGAGAATGCGGTCGGAGAAGCGCGGCCGGTGCATGGCGATGAACAGGTAGCGGCTGCGGGCGAGCAGCATCCCCAGCCCACCGGCGCGCTCCGACGGGTGGAGGAACAGCCCGCCAACCTCGCTTGCGCCTTCGAGGTCGGTCACCAGGCTGAGCATCTCCGCGCGCACGGTGCGCTGGAGCGCTTCCGAATGCTGGGTCAGCACGGTCATGCGGTATGAATAAAACGGCCACTGACGGCCCACCTGGGTCATCAACTGAGAGGTGCCGCGCACTTCGTTCGTTTCCGAGCGTTCGAGGACCAGCACGAACTGCTCGTCACCAAGCTCGTCGGCGTGGTTGGCATAAGCCACCTCAGCTCGCTCGAGCTTGCGAACGAGCGCCTTGCGGTCCGCCGGCAGGTTGGTGAAGCCGCCGCCGGTAAGCTTGGCCATCTCGTAAAGCGGTTCGAGGTCGCGAGGGTGTGCGGCGCGGATCACGAAGGTCATGGCGCGTTCTCCGTCGCGAGGCGATGCAACACCAGCGCCGAGAGCGCGGCGCGCTCGGTCAGCGAAGGGACGATCAGGTATTCGTCGGGCGAATGGATCGCGCCGCCGCGCGCGCCCATGGTGTCGACCACCGGCACGCCCTGGGCGGCGATATTGTTGCCGTCGCAAACGCCACCGCTCGGGCGCCAGCCGATCTGCTGGCCGAGCTCCGCGCCGCAGCGCTGCACAAGATCGAACAGCTTCTGCGTCCGCGCGTTGACCGGCTTCGGAGGGCGCGAGATTCCGCCATGGACCGAGATCTTCACGTCGTGCTTCGCGGCGACTTCCACGATCAGGTTGTGGAGATCGAGCGGGAATGCCGCGGCCACGGCGTTGCTCCGGGGGCGGATGTTGAACCGCAGCACCGCGAGGTCCGGCACGACGTTGTTGCCGCTGCCGCCTTCGATCCGTGCCGGGTTGACCGGCATCTCATGGGTCTGGAGCGCGTGAAGCCCGAGCGCCAGCGCAGCAGCGGCGACGACTGCATTGCGTCCGTCCTCCGGGTTGCGGCCCGCGTGCGCGGAGCGCCCGCGCACCACCAGGGCATAGTTGCCGCTGCCGCCGCGCGCGTGGGCCAGCGTTCCGTCGGGAAGGGCCGAAGGCTCGTAGGTCAGCGCCGTGGCCTTGCCTTGCGCCAGGCTCTCGATCAGCGCGGCCGAGGAGAGCGAGCCCGTCTCCTCGTCAGAGTTGATCATCACATCGTAGCCGACGGCGGCCGCCGCTTCGCTCCGTTCAAAGGCTTGCAGCCCGGCAAGCATCAACGCGAGGCCGCCCTTCATGTCCGCCGCGCCCGGCCCATTGAGCGTACTCTCGTCGCGCCAGCTCGTATGCTGGAAAGGGTGATCCACCGGATAGACCGTATCCATGTGCCCGGTGAGGAGAAAACGGCGCCCCGCCTCCGGCCTCACGCGAACGACCAGATGCCTGCCGTGCGCCGTCTCGCGCACGTTGCCGGCGCTATCGATCGCCTCGACCGGCCTCGGCTCGACCAGCTCGACCTCGCCGGGAAGGGTGGAGAAGGCATCGGCGAGCTCGGACGCTTGCGCGGCCAGCCCGGCGAGATTGCCTGTGCCGCTGTTTATCGCACACCAGCGCTCGACCTGAGCGAGCATCGCGGCCTGGTCGATCGGTTCGATCAGCGCCTGTTCGGGTGACGTGAGCGTTTGCATCGACGACTTCTAGCGGGGGGCTCGCGCCAGTCCAACCCCCGGTCAGGACAGGGTTCGCGCCACGGCCACGAACTCATCCACAGCCAGCGTCTCTGCGCGGCGCTGCGAATCGATCCCCAGCGCCTCAAGCGCTGCCAGCGCGCCGGGCACGGACTTGAGGCTCTGGCGCAGCATCTTGCGCCGCTGGCCGAAAGCGGCCTCGGTTACCCGCTCCAGCACGCGCGCAGACACGCTGGCGGGCATCTCGGCGGGTTCGATGTGGATGATGGCGCTCATCACTTTGGGCGGAGGCGTGAACGCGCTGCGGTGAACCTTCATCGCCAGCTTCGCGCGCGAGCGCCATTGCGCGAGCACCGCCAGCCGGCCGTAAGCCGAGGTATCCGGCGCGGCGACGATCCGTTGGGCGACCTCCTGCTGAAACATCAGCGTGAGCGATGTCCACAGGGGCGGCCATGCCTCGCCGCCGAGCCAGCGCACGAGCAACGCAGTGCCGACATTGTAGGGCAGGTTGGCGACCACCGCGAAAGGTTCGCCCATCAGCGCGGCGTGGTCCATGGCGAGTGCGTCACCCTCGATCACCCGTAGCTGGCCGGGAAACGCTTCTTCGAGTTCGGCGAGCGCGGGAAGGCACCGGCGGTCCATCTCGATCGCGGTCACGCGCGCGCCCGCGCGCAGCAAGGCGCGGGTCAGCCCTCCCGGGCCGGGACCGATCTCCAGTACCGCCTTGTCCGCGAGATCGCCGGGGATCGCCGCGATGCGATCGAGCAACTGCTCGTCGAACAGGAAGTTCTGCCCGAGCGCCTTCGACGCGCTCAACCCGTGGCGCGCGATGACTTCGCGAAGGGGAGGTAAGGTCATAATTCCGTTCGCCCTGAGCGTTCGAAGGGCGGTCCTTTCTTCTGGTCGAGCGCTAAAAGGAAAAGCGGGGCATCGACAAGCTCAGCCCGAACGGATGTTAATTGGCCGCCCGCCGCGCGGCGCATTCACCGGCAAGCCGGATCGCGGCGATTGTTGCCCCCGGATTGGCCTTGCCGGTACCGGCAATCGCGAATGCGGTGCCATGGTCGGGCGAGGTGCGCACCAGCGGCAGTCCCAGCGTCATGTTGACGCCCTGGTCGAAATCGAGCGTCTTGAGCGGAACCAGCGCCTGATCGTGGTACATGCACAGGGCGACATCGTACGTTTCACGCGCGCGGACGGTAAACATCGCGTCGGCCGGATGCGGGCCGCTCGCATCGATCCCTTCGGCCTTGAGCGCAGCGATCGCCGGCTCGATGACCCGGATCTCCTCATCGCCGAACCGGCCGCCTTCGCCTGCATGGGGGTTGAGCCCGGCGAGCGCGAGCCGCGGCCGCGCGATGCCGAAGTCCCGTGTCATCGCGGCCGCGACGATGCGCGCCTTGCGCACGATCAGCTCCTCGGTGAGCAGCCCGGGCACCTCGGCGAGCGCGTTGTGCACGGTTAGCGGAACGGTCCGCAGGCTGGGCCCGGAGAGCAGCATTACCGCGTCGCGCGGATCGATCCCGCAGGCGCTGGCAACGAATTCGGTCTGTCCGGGCATCTCAAAGCCGACTTCGGCCAATCGCGCCTTCGACACTGGCCCCGTGATCACAGCGCCCGCAGCGCCTTGCCGCGCGAGGCCGACTGCAAGGGACAGGGAGGCCAGCGCGCGCTCTGCCCCGGCGCGGTCAGGCTCGCCCGGGTTGTAAGGACCGTCATGATCGCCGAGGACGGGCAGCGCTTCACCAAAGCGTTCCGCTGCCTCGTCGGGCGTTTCGACCCGGGCCACCGGGATATCGAGCCCGCGCCGCACGGACGCCGCCTTGAGCAGTTCACCACCACCCACCGCGAAGAACGCGGGTAGCGCCTCCGTTTCACGCCGTGCCCATGCCTCGCACAGCAGCTCCGGCCCGACGCCCGCGGGATCGCCAAGCGAGACCGCGAGCGGCGCGAGCGCCGTCAATTGAGCTGGCTCAACTCGGTGGGCGAATCGTACTGGATCACCGCATCACGGCGCAAATCGCGCAGATAGCGCTGGGCGCGCTTGTTGACGCGGTCGTCCTCGAGCTGCGCCATTATCTTCTCCCGATCCGGGGCAGTGTCTTCCTGCGGCGCGTCGCGCCCGCACAGAAGCAGCACGCGCACGCCTTCCTCGAGCGAACCGAACGCCGGAGTCGCCTGGCCGACGTTGAGGTCCAGCATCACCCGCTGCAACGCGTCGGGCAGCGTACGCACACGAACCTGGTCGTTGGCGACCACGTTCGCGCCGAGCGGATTCGCGGCGGCTTCGGCATCGCCGCAGCCGCGGATGCTGGCAATCGCGGCGTTGAACTTCTCGACCTTCGCGGAACGGTCGGCCTGGCTCATGTCCTTCGGGAAATCGAGCGAGATCTGCTTGAGGCTGAGGACGGCATCGCGCGGATCGGCGCTCAACACCTGGCGCTTGTCGATCAGGTAGAGGATCGAGAAGCCGCCAGGCACCTCGACCGGCCCGACCAGCTGGCCTGGCTGGAGCTCGCGGGCCACCGCAGCCAGTTCGGTGGGCAACTGGGGCAGGCGAATCCAGCCCAGATCGCCGCCGACCGCCGCGGTGGACGCTTCGGAGAACTGCCGCGCATAGGCGACGAAGCTGCCGCCCTGGTGGATCTGGTCGACGATCCGCTTGGCGTTCTGGAACACCGCATCACGATTTTCGCCTGGCGCGGCGAGATAGATTTCACCCAGCCGGTACTCCTCGGTGCCTTTGGAGGCTTCGAGGCGCTGCACCAGCTCGTTCACCTCTTCCGAGGAGACGTTGATGAACGGCTGGACGTTGCGCCGCAGCAGGCGCTGCCACGCGAGCTCGCCCTCGATCTGCCGCTTGAGCGACTGCGGCGAGGAGCCGATCTTGCGCAAGTACGAATCCATCGCCTTGACGTCCTGCCCGAAGTTCTGGGTAGCGACGCGGGCATAAGTCTGGGCGATCTCGTCGTCGGTGACCTCGATCTCCTGCGCCTTGGCTTCCTGGATCTGCAGGGTCTCGTCGATCAGGTTGCTGAGCACCTGCTGGCGAAGCCGCTGGATTTCGTCCGCCGCGACGTTGGGATTTTCGTTGGCGGCGAGCACCAGCGCAAGACGCTGATCGACATCGGTGCCGGTGATGACCTGGCCGTTGATCTTGGCGGTTGCGCGGCGAAGGTTGGGGTTCTCCCCCAGCAGCGTGATGTTCTCGGGAATGTCGAGCGGGTTGGCGTTTTCGGCGGGTGCCGGCTGCTGCTCCTGAGCGTAAAGCGGCACGGCCAGCGCCGCGCAAGCGGCGAGCGCGGCCACGCTCGACTTCCACAACGGACTCGTTAAACGGATCGGCATTCGTGATGGTATCCTGTCAGCGGCGCGACGTACCCCCGCGCCTCCATGCATGGCCCCTGCGCTTTCGCCCAGAGCTGCTTAACCGAAGCTGAGCGCGCGCGGATAGCGCGTTTACCGCCTCGTGCCAACGAATTGGCGGAGGCTGTCCTATTTGAAACCGCCGAGTCCCTTGAGATCGAGGTAGACCTGGAAGGTGTCGCCGCGTTCGGCGTCGCCGCTCGATGCATAATCCCGCCGCCAGGTGAAGCCCAGCTCGAGGCAGTCGTCGGCATAGGCCACGCCGAGCCGGGTGCGCAGCGGCTCGAACCCGTCGGAGGTGAAGGTCGGGTCCTCATCGCGGTCAGTCAGGTTGAACACGCCCGATCCGAACACCGACCAGTAGCGCGCGAACGCGACGCGCCCCGCGAGCCGCAGTTCCTCGCGGTCCTGAAGGTCCTCAAGCTCGTCGATGTCGCGGTTCAGCCTCAGGTAGCCGGCTTCGATGTAGGTCCGATCTGACCCCACTGCTGCGTCGAATTCGTTGCGGCGCACCGCGAGACTGTCCTTATCGACGCGGAAGCGATGGGTCAGCTTGATCCAGTCGCGGTAACGCACTTCGGTGCGACCGACGAAGTCCGACACCCGCTCCGACAGGCCAGTGCCGTCGGGCAGCAGCGTGCGCTTGTTGGTAAGGCGGTAGGACTGGCCAATGGTCGACTTGATCCGCACGCCCGGCAAAGTCAGCTGCCAGTCGACGCCGTAGGTGATGCGCGCACTATCCTCGACCCGGTCGTACCCGGGGAAGCGGTTGAGCGCGAACAGGTTGCTGTCCTCCAGCTCGATCGCGCGCGCGTCCTCGTTCGGCACTGCTAGGTTGCGGATCGGCGGGCTGGCGACGATCTGCACATGCGGGGTCAGCACCTGGGTTCCGCCGAACAATTGCCCGACCAGCGGCCATTTGACGTCCACTGCCGCCAGCGCCACCGCGCGCGCCTGCCACCCGCTCTCACCCCGGTAGAGCGCGGTGGTGGTGAGCTCGTTCTCGTCCGAGTGATAGACGTCGCCGCGCACCAGCGCGGTAAAGGTGACTTCCTGGCCCCAGCGGGTGACGCGCCGCATGTCCCACCGCGCGCCGGCGAACGCGCGTTGCGTGTCCTGCCCGGCGGTGCGCGTGATTGCGAGCGTGTTCGCATGAAGCTCGACCGTGCCGCCAAGCACCGGATCGGCGAGCCGGCGGCGATAGTCGATCAGCGGTACCGCCAGCGGCACCTGCCCCTGCGGATCTCCGACGCGCAGCGTCTGCGTCCCCCAGCCGGCGATCGACAGGTAGGAATCCTGGTCGATCCGCTCGACCTCGACCATCGAGCGCAGCCGGTCCTCGCGGCTGATGTCGTACCGGCGCAGGAAGGTACGGTCGCTGGCGAGACGCAGGGAACCGGTCACGCTCCATTCGGGCGAGAGCTGGAAGCGGCCGTTAGTGAACAAGTAGCCGCGCCAGTCTTCCTGCTCGTCGGCGCCGCCCTGGCTGATCGGGATGCGGGAGGAGCGGGTGAGGTATCCCGTAAGCTGTACCGCGCCGGGCGCGAACAGCCCGCGGTACTGCACAGAGGCCATCGGCGGAGCGTCGGAAAAGACGTAGGCCGAGGCCACCAGATCCTGGTTGTCGGCGAGACGCAGGTAATAGCTGTCGCTGATTTCGAGCCCGTTCGATTCCGAAATCCGCAAGTCGGGAATCAGGATGCCCGAGATCGCTTCGCCAGCGGTCGATACGGTAAGGCCGGGAATCGGCAGCAGCGGCACGCCGAACAGCTCGAGCCGCGCGCCGCGGAAGCGCACCCGGTCGGCCTTGGGATCGTAAGTCACGCGGTTGGCGGTGATGCGCCAGCTCGGCCGCTTGGGGCAGCCTTCGGCGGTCTCGACCGAGCACGCGCTGTAGGCGGCGTCGGTCAGCACGATCGTGCCGTCCTCCGCGCGCGTGCCGGTGCGCGCCGCCAGCCGCGCGCCCTCGGCCAACGCCAGCAGCAGGTTCTCCATCGCCCCGGCCTCGAGCTTCTCGGTCAGCTCGAGCTTGTCGGTGAACAGCTGGTTGCCGTTCTCGTCGACCAGACGGATCGCGCCTTCGGCCAGGATCGAGCCAGTCTTGCGATTCCACGTCACCGAGTTCGCCCGTACCGACTGGCCGCGGCTCTTGAGCACGACGTTGCCGCTGGCAGTGACGATGTCCGCCTCGGTGTCGTAGCGAAGCTCGTCGGCTTCGAAATCGATTGCCCGTTCACCGGATTCGGCCGGCTGGGCTTTCGGCACGCTCGGGACTTCGGGCCGCGGGTTGCGCAGATCGTCGATCGTTTCGAGCCCCGGGGCCTGGCCGCCGTCCTGCGCATGCGCGGCGATCGGCCACGAGCATGCCAGTATAGCTAACGCAATTCCCCGGCGCACGGCGAACGGACGGCACGGCAAGGCTCGCGGCGCGGCGGGGGGCATGGGTTGCCTATTGCACCGGTGGAAACTAATCGCAACGCCAGCAATTCGAGGGATGCGCGCCAGTTGCGCCGCCTCGACAGTTCACCGGAGATTCCATGCAAATCCAGTTTCGTGCCGCCGCCGATGGCCCGCTCCCGCGGCTCCAGGCCCAAGTCGTCGAGCAGGACAAGTTGCCTGCCAGCCTCGAAGCCACGGTGCGCGAAGGCGCTTCCGCGGCGCGCTTCGCCGGCAAAGCCGGGCAAGTATTTGAAACCTTCGTCGAGCGCGATGGCCGCGTCGTACGTCTTGCGCTGACGGGAATCGGTAAGCCCGACGATGCCGAGCGGGTCGCCAGTCTCGAAAAAGCCGGCGCGGCGCTGGCCGCGCGGTTCCTGACCGCGGGCGAGGCCGAACTGGCCCTCGACCTCTCCGGCGCCAACCTCTCGCCAGAGCAGGGCGCGGCGCTGCTGCTCGGTCTGCGGCTGCGTGGCTGGCGCTACGACATCTACCGTACCCGGTTGAAGGACGAGCAGAAGGTCAGCCTCGAGACGGTCACCGTCACCGGCGCGCCTGCGGGGATCGACGTTGCCTGGGCAGACGCGCGAGCCGTCGCCGATGGCGTCGAGTTCACGCGCGAGCTGGTGTCCGAGCCGGCCAACATCATCTATCCCGAGAGCTTTGTCGCCCGCTGCAAGGAACGCTTCGAGGGCACCGGAATCGAGCTGGTCGTGCTCGGCGAGGCCGAGATGGCCCAGCTCGGCATGGGCGCGCTGCTTGGTGTGTCGCAGGGCTCGGTCCGCGACGCGCAGCTCCTGTGCCTCAAGTGGCTGGGCGGCGAAGCGGGCGGCAAGCCAACCGCGTTCGTCGGCAAGGGCGTCACCTTCGATACCGGCGGCATCTCGATCAAGCCCGCTGCCGGCATGGAAGAGATGAAGTGGGACATGGGCGGCGCCGGAGCGGTTGCCGGAGCAATGCTGGCGCTCGCCAAGCGCAAGGCCATGGCCAACGTGATCGGCGTGTGCGGTCTGGTCGAGAACATGCCCGACGGCAACGCCCAGCGCCCCGGCGATGTGGTGACCACGATGTCCGGCCAGACGGTGGAGGTGATCAACACCGACGCAGAAGGGCGGTTGGTGTTGTGCGACGCTCTGACCTGGGTGCAGCGGAAATTCGGGCCCGCAGCAATCGTCGATCTCGCCACACTCACCGGGGCGATGGTGATCTCGCTCGGCCACGAGCAGGCGGGCATGTTCTCGAACGATGAGAAGCTCGCCGACAAGCTTCTCGCCGCCGGCCGGACCAGCGGGGACAAGTTGTGGCGCTTTCCGCTTTCGCCGGCTTACGACAAGCTGATCGACAGCCCGATCGCGGACATGAAGAATGTCGGTCCGCGCTACGGCGGCTCGATCACGGCGGCGCAGTTCCTCCAGCGCTTCATCGAAAGCGGCACGCCGTGGGCGCACCTCGACATCGCGGGCATGGCATGGGCCGACAAGCCCGGCGCGACGTGGGAGAAGGGCGCGACCGGCTACGGCGTGCGCCTGCTCGATCAATACGTGCGGGACGTTTTGGAGGGCTGATCGCCCTCGGGCAGCGAAGCGGTAGGGCAACATCGCCCTCAGGCAGCGAAGCGATAGGGCAACATCGCCCTCAAACAGCGAAGCGGTAGGGCAACAAGCAATGCAGCTCGATTTCTGGCAGGCTTCGCGCGATCCGGTGGAGCGGGTCGTCGCGCTCATCGCGGAGCGGACGCGAAGCTCCGGCGAGAGGCTGCTCGTCGTGTCTGAAAACGAAGCGCAGCGTGCGTCGCTGAGCCGGGCTTTGTGGGAAGCGAAGCCGGCGGCGTTCCTCGCCAACGGCGAGGCTGGTGCAGCCCATGCTGCGCGCCAGCCGATCCTGCTTTCCGCCGCGTGCGAGGCCGAGAACGGCGCGAAGTATGTCGTCATCGCCGACGGCATCTGGCGCGAACGTGCGGCGATGTTCGAGCGGGCGATCCTCCTGTTTGAAGAAGCTGCCGTCGAGGGCGCGCGGGCGGTGTGGCGTCAGTTCGACGGACGCGAGGACGTCGCGCGCAGCTACTACGCGCAGGAAGACGGGAAGTGGACGCGCAAGGCCTGATCCCATAACCAAGCTTGCGCGGCAGGAAGCCGCCCGCTAGGCGCCCGCCCGAAATCCCTTCAAAAGACTTGCAAGGAATACAAGATGGCGGTCACCCGCACCTTTTCGATCATCAAGCCCGATGCCACCCGCCGCAACCTGACCGGCGCGGTCACGAAGATGCTCGAGGACGCCGGCCTGCGCGTCGTCGCCAGCAAGCGCATCCACCTGACCAAGGATCAGGCCGAAGGCTTCTACGCGGTCCACAAGGAGCGCGGCTTCTTCGGTGAACTGGTCGAATTCATGACCAGCGGCCCGGTCGTCGTGCAGGTGCTCGAGGGCGAGGACGCAGTGAAGCGCAACCGCGACGTGATGGGCGCGACCAACCCCGCCGATGCCGCAGAAGGCACGATCCGCAAGACTTACGCCGAAGGCATCGAGGCGAACTCGGTTCACGGTTCTGACTCCGAAGAGAACGCCGCGACCGAGATCGCCTTCTTCTTCAAACCGGAAGAAATCGTCGGCTGATCACCGGGCTCAGGCCCGCGCCACCCATCCGCGCCAGGTGAACGCGGCGTAGAATAGCGCTACGTCGCGGAACCCTGCCTCACGCATCAGCTCGGCATCCTGTTCCGGGCTCAAGAGGTCGAGGTTCTCGCCCACGGCCTTTTGCGCCTGGTGCGCCTTTTCCGGGTCAACGCCACTCGAAATGCCGAACGCGGCATAGCGGCGCAGCCAGGTGTCGCGCTCGTCCCCCTGCGGAAAGCTGGAATGGGCGGCGACGAACGGGGCGCCGGGCTTGAGCCGCGCCCTGATCTCCCGCAGCGTCCGCAGGCGCTCGCCGGCGTCGAGGAAGTGCAGCGTCAGCAGGCACGACGCGCCGTCGAACGGCCCCCGTGGAGCGTCGTCGATATAGCCTTCGACAAATTCGGCGCGATCGGCGAGCGGGCCGAGCGTCGCGCGTGCAAGGTCGAGCATTTGCACCGCTGGGTCCACGCCGACGAAGCGCCAGCCCGGCTGCATCTCGGCGAAGACCTTCATCTCAAGCCCGCCACCGGCCCCGAGCACGAGGATTTCGGCGTCGGCCCGCGCGGGTTCGGCCAGTAGCAGCCCGGCCATGCGCTGCATGTCGGCGTAGCCAGGCATGAAGCGGGGCGGGTTCGCCACGTACTGCTCGACGGCGACGGGGTCTTTGAACATTTCGAGGAATGCGCTCATGCAGCACACATGACGCATGATATAATGTTACACAAGCATTCGATGGCCGGCTAGAAAGAGTCCGCTGCGTCAATCAGGCCGGTAAGCCGCTTCGGCGCAACGCTGCGCCACGACCGGGCGAGCCATTCACCGACATGGTCCCAATCGACCTCCGGCCGATTGAGAGTCACGCCAACCCAGCCCGACGCACCGTAGTAAGCGGGCCGGTAATATGTATCCGGGTCGCGCTCGATCAGCGCCGCAAGCTCGTCGGGGCCATCGGTCTTGACCAATAGCCCGATCTCGTCGGCCCCGTGATGGCGATCGGCGAAGTAGGCGAAGAACTTGCCGCTCTTGCCGCCGGTGCGCCAGCCGGGCGATCCGTGGCTGTCGCGTTCTTCGACTTCCGGCAGGGCCAGGGCCCGTTCGCGCACTTGCTGGACAAGCCAGTCGGCCCGGTACGGCCGGCCGACATATTCGGCCAGCATGCGCGGATAGAGCTGGTATTCGGCCATCAGCACGCGCGCGCTGAGTGTCCCGGGCGTATCGTCGGGCAGGATGCGCACCGCGATCTGGCCGAGGATCGGCCCGGCATCGAGCTCCTCGGTTACGACGTGGACCGTGCAGCCGCCTTCCTTCTCGCCCGCCTCGATCGCGCGCTCGTGGGTATGCAGGCCCTTGTACTTGGGCAGCAGCGAAGGATGGGTGTTGACGATGCGCCCGGCCCAGCGCTCGACGAAGCTGCCGGTCAGCACCCGCATGTAGCCCGCGAGCGCTATATATTCGGCCCTGGCGCCCCTCAGCGCATCTTCGACGATCGCTTCGTGCGCGGCGCGCTCCAGTCCGAGGTGCGGGTGGGCGAACGTCGGGATGCCCTCGGCCCTGGCGATGGCGAGGCCGCGTGCGTCGGGATCGTTTCCGGCGACCAGCACGATTTCATAGGGCGCATCGGGCAGACGCGAGGCGAACAGCAGCGAGGACATCGTCGTGCCGTTGCCCGAGAGCAGCACGGCCACGCGCGCCTTCTCAGGCATCGTGGGTGGCTTCCCAATCCTCGTCGGAACTCCACGAACCGGCCGGGCCCTTCACGGTGCAGCCGCGCTGCCCCTTCACGACCTTGCCGATCTGGAACACCTGCTCGCCCGCTTCCTCCAGTGCGGCCGTAACCGCCCTGGCCTTGCCCTGCTCTACCGCGAGCACCATCCCGATGCCGCAGTTGAAGGTGCGCGCCATCTCCTGCGGGGCAATGTTGCCCTCCTTCTGCAGGAATTTCATCAATCGCGGCCGCTTCCAGCTGTTCGCGTCGATCACCGCGTGGCTGCCTTCGGGAAGCACGCGCGGGACGTTCTCGAGCAAGCCGCCGCCGGTGATGTGCGCGAGCGCGTCGATATTCCCGGCGCGGACCTGCGGTAGGAGGCTTTGCACATAGATCCGGGTCGGCTCGATCAGCGCGTCGATCAGCAGGCGCTGCTCGTCGAACGGCGCTGGTTCGCCCATGGCCCAGCCGCGGTCCTCCGCCAGCCGGCGGACCAGCGAATAGCCATTCGAATGCGCGCCCGAGCTGGCGAGCCCAAGCAGCATATGGCCGGGTGCGACCCGATCGCCGGTGACCTGCTGCCCGCGTTCGACCGCGCCGACGCAGAACCCGCCCAGGTCATAATCGCCGGGCGCATACATTCCCGGCATCTCGGCAGTCTCGCCACCGATCAACGCGCAGCCGGCGATGCGGCAGCCTTTGGCGATGCCGGCGACGACTTGCTCAGCGACGCCTTCGTCGAGCTTGCCGGTGGCGAAGTAGTCGAGGAAGAACAGCGGCTCCGCGCCCTGGACGATCAGATCGTTGACGCACATCGCGACCAGGTCGATGCCGATCGAGCCGTGCCGGTCATGATCGATCGCGAGCTTGATCTTGGTGCCGACGCCATCGTTGGCGGCGACCAGCAGCGGATCCTTGTAGCCCGCGGCCTTCAGGTCGAAGAAGCCGCCGAAGCCGCCGATCTCGGCGTCAGCGCCCGGCCGGGCGGTTGCTTTGACCAGCGGGCCGATCGCTTTGACCAGCCGGTTGCCGGCGTCGATCGAGACGCCCGCCTGCTCGTAGGTATATGATGGCTTGTTGGAGCTCATCGCGCACCCCTTAGCCATTCGCGCTTGGATTTCCACTCGCCATTGGGCAGAAGGCCCCGAATTTCCGGAGCCACCCCCGGCCACATGTCGAGCCTCGCACAGACCGTACCTTTCCGCCTACGCACCTTACGCCCCGCGACGATGGTCGCCGCGGCGCTGTTCGTGCTCGCCCTCGCTGGATCGATGGTGCTCGCCCAGGTCGAGGGCGACCGTGGGATCATGCCCGTCGCAACCAGCAGCGATATCGACGTCTACGGCCTCAAGGTCGACGTCGGCGGCAAGAATTCCGAGGAAGCGCGCGAGCGGGGCTGGCAGCTCGCGATGCGGCTCGGGTGGAAGAAGCTCGGCGGGCCGGACATGCCGGATTCGCGGATCGAATCGATGGTTTCGGCGGTCGTTGTCGAGCACGAGCAGGTCGGTCCCAACCGCTACATCGCCCAGCTCGGCGTGATTTTCGATCGCCAGCGTGCCGGTGCACTGCTCGGTGCGGGCGGGGAGCACGCCCGTTCGGCGCCGATGCTGGTGATCCCGGTCCTGCGCCAGGGCGGCGTGCGCACTGTGTTCGAAACCCGCAACCCCTGGCAGCGCGCCTGGGCCGAGCGCCAGTTCGGCGCCAGCGCGATCGATTACGTGCGGCCGCAGGGCGCGGGCGGGGAATCGCTGCTGCTGACCGCCGGCCAGCCCGGGCGCCGCAGCCGCGCCTGGTGGCGCAACGTGCTCGACACCTTCGGTGCGGCCGACGTGCTGACCCCAATCGCAATCCTCCAGCGCGACTGGCCCGGCGGACCGGTGCGCGGCCGCTTCGTCGCCCGCTATGGCCCGGACAACACCTTTCTCGACACCTTCGCGCTGAGCGCGCAAAGCGACGAGGAAGTCCCTGCCATGCTCGACAAGGCGCTTGGGCAGTTCGACCAGATTTACACCGCCGCGCTCGCTTCCGGGAAGCTCCAGCCCGATCCGACGCTGCGCGCCGAGCAGATCGAGGTTTCGCCGGTGATCAAGGCATTGCTCGAAGCGGCGCGAACAGCCGAACTGGGCCTTGCAGGCGGTGTCGGCACCAGCGGCATCGCGCCCAACGCCACAGCCTCGGATTCGCCGCAGGTGCTCTACAGCCACGTCGTGCAATTCGCGACGCCCGACGCGGCAGCGGTCGACGCCATGCTCGGTGCAGTGCGTGCGACCCCCGGTGTGCGCGGGGCAGCGACCAGCTCGATCGCTATTGGCGGCACTTCGGTGATGCGCGTCACTTATGGCGGCGATATCGGCGCGCTCGCGGTCGCGCTGCGCGGGCGCGGCTTCACCGTGCAGCAGGGCTCGAACGCGCTCAGCATCAGCAGGTAGGGCGCAAATGTCGCCCGCAGCGTCCCAGATCGCCCTGCCGTTGAAGCTGGCGGGGTCAGACGGCCCGGCGCGGATCGTGCTGGGCGATGCCAACCAGGCGGTCGCCGAAGCCCTCGCCGCGCCGAAAACCTGGCCGTTCCGCACAGCCCTGCTGGCCGGTCCCCCGCGTTCGGGCAAGTCGTTGTTCGCGCGTTGGTTCGCCGAAAGCGGAGCGGGTGAGGCGATCGACGATGCAGGCACCATCGACGAGACTACCCTGTTCCACCGCTGGAACCGCGCGCAGGAACACAGCAAGCCGCTGCTGCTCGTGGCCGATGCGCAAGGCTGGGAAATCGCTTTGCCAGACCTGAAAAGCCGCATTGGCGCGGCGCTGCAGCTCGAAATCGGCGTGCCCGACGATGCGCTCGTGCCCGGGTTGATCGAGAGCCATGCGGCGCAACGCGGGCTCGCACTGGGCGAGGGCGCGCTCGCCTATCTCGCCCCGCGCAGCGAGCGAAGCTGGGCCGGAATCGAGCGGCTTGTCGCGGCGATCGACCGTTTGAGCCTTGAACGCAAGGTGCCCGCCACCATGTCAATCTGGCGTGATGCGATCGAAGCGGTTCAGGGCGCGGAGCAGCCGCGCTTGCTTTAGGCGGATTTTTGGATGAGGATTCAGTGATGTTCGACCGCCTCTCGGCCTATCTGGACTCGATCCGCTCGCGCGATCCCGCGCCGCGCTCGCGTGCCGAGATCATGCTCTATCCGGGCGTGTGGGCGCTCGCGTTCCATCGCGTGGCGCACTGGCTGTTCATCGGCCGGCTGTTCTTCCTCGCCCGGCTGGTCAATCACCTCGGGCGCTGGCTGACCGCGATCGACATCCATCCGGGCGCACGGATCGGGAAGAACTTCTTCATCGACCACGGCTTCACCGTGATCGGAGAAACCGCCGACATCGGCGACAACGTGACCATCTACCAGAGCGTCACCCTGGGCGGCACCAATCCGACCAATGGCAAGTCCGGCAAGCGCCACCCCACGATTTGCGACAACGTGATCATCGGTTCGGGCGCACAGATCCTCGGACCGGTGACCGTCGGCGAACGCGCGCGGATCGGCGCTGGCGCCATCGTGACCGATGATGTGCCTGAAGGCGCGACAATGATCGGCTTGAAGGCCCGCTCTACCCTGGTCCCCGCCGAGACGTGGATGCGCGAGTTTCTCCCCTACGGAACTCCGTGCGAGGATTGCGAACCGGTCGGTGAAGCCGGCGGTGGGCGCATTTCGGCGCTCGAGGCCGAGTTGGCCGCGCTCAAGGGCGAAGTCGCGGCGCTTAGGGGCGAGTCTGCGCCTGCACCCGCGCCCAAGAAGAAAAGCGGAGCAGAACGCTGATGCTGGCAGGAGGCGGTGCGGGGCAAATCCTGCGCTTTCCGGGGCCGGCCCCGCTGCAGATTGGCTTCGAGCGCCCCGAGCTGACCCGCATTCTGGATCTCTATGGGCGCATGGTCGCCGCCGGCGAATGGCGCGACTACGCGATGGACTTTACGCGCGATTGCGCGACCTTCGCCGCCTTCCGCCGCACCGCCGAGGTGCCGCAAATGCGGCTCGAGAAGCGCCCCGCGCTGCGCCAGCGGCAGGGCATGTGGGCGCTGTTCGGCGAGGCGGGGCAGGTGTTGAAGCGCGGCCACGAACTGGCGGGCGTGTTGGCGCCGCTGGAGCGGCGCCTGCTGAAGGCGGTCGAGAACTAGGCCCTGCCGCCGTCGTTCAATCAGGCCGGCACCGCCCCGATTATCGGTAGCCGATCCTGCACAACGCCGGGTAGTTGCACCACCACCGCCCGGCGGATCGGGGTCCAGAACGCCGAGAGGCACAGCAGCGCCGAGCCGATCACCAGCGCGGTCAGCGCGACGTTGAGCTCGACCGCGCCGAACCGGTCGAACAGCCAGGTGAGCGCGAACAGCACGTAGGCGAGCGCCGAGACGAGCAACGCGCGGCGGTCGATAGCCAGCGCGACAAGCCCCATCGCGACATAGATCACCAGCACCGCGACCGCGCCGCCGAGCCCCACATTACCGCCGCCGGTAACCCCGATCCAGTTGAACAACGGGTGCGCGATCATCGGCGCGGCGAGCAGGTGCAACCAGAAGGCGACGTCGGCGCGGCGCGTCTCGCGTTGGCGGTCGCTCATGTCCCAGCGCATCGCCAAGGCGAACACCGCGAGGCCAGCGACGAACACCATCCCTAGGATCTCATTCTCGACGGGCCTGCCAATGATCGCGAGCACCAGCGCAATGACGAACAGGGCCAGCGAAGCGGCGCCGGCCGCGACGGTGATCGGCACCATGAAGCGCCGCCAGTGAAGCCACGCCGCGCCGGCCGTGAGCAACGCGGCGCCGCTGCCGATCGAGGCCGCGAGCGTCTCGTTGTGCCAGAGGTTGGATTCGGCAAGCGTGGCCAGGCCGATAAGCGTCCCAAATATCCCACCGACGAAGGCGAGCAGCAGGACGATGCTGGGCAATGCCATGTGCCGCTTGCGGGTAAAGAACTCGGCCATGCCCCACGCCGCGCCGGCAACGAACAGGCCGGATACCGAGGTGTCGATAAACCCACCGATGCTACCCACCGCCACCAGCACCATCGCCGCGGCTATGGTGACGAAAATGTCGTTGAAGCTGTTGACCAGGCGGAAGTTTTCCTCATCCACCGCCGGCGCAGAGCGTGTGGCGGCGACGTGGGCGCGCAGCGCGCCGGCGGCATCGGCGCTGATCGCCCCCGCGGAGACGGCGGCCTTGAGATCGCTGTCGGAATACATGTGGCAATCCTCCCCTAAGGACGGGGAGAAGCTATGCTCACTGTATTATCGAGTCAATACAGTGGGCGTCAACGACTCACATACCGCCCTTTACCTGCTGCGCCGCCTTGAGGATCAGGGCCGATTGCTCCGCGCCGGATTGGGGGAACAGGAGGTTGTCGCGAGCCGAGATCCGATCCCAGTGCTTCGCGAAGTCCTCGACCGTACGTTCGTCCTCAGGCAGCCACAGCGGCTCGTTCATCCCCACCCATGCGGAATGGAACCCGCCCGCGCCGGCGCCGACCATTGCATTGGTCGGCGCTTCCTCGCTCACGAGGTAGAGCGCCGCCGGAACCACGTTTTCCGGCGCGAACGCCTCGAACACCTGCTCGGGCAGGATGTCCTCGGTCATGCGCGTGGCGGCGACCGGGACGATGGTGTTGACCTTTACGTTGTACTTCGCGCCTTCGAGCGCGAGCGTCTTGGTCAGGCCGGCGAGGCCCAGCTTGGCCGCGCCGTAGTTGGCCTGCCCGAAGTTGCCGAACAGCCCGGTCGAACTGGCTGTCATCAGCACGCGACCATAGTTCTGCTCACGCATGATTTCCCATGCGGCTTTGGTTGCATAAGCAGAGCCTTGCAGGTGGACCTTCAGGACGAAATCGAAGTCCGCCATTTCCATCTTGGCGAAGCTCTTGTCGCGCAGCACGCCCGCGTTGTTGATAAGGATGTGGAGGCCGCCCCATTTCTCTTTCGCCTGCGCGACCATCGCCTGCATCTGGTCGAATTCGGTGACCGAGGCGCCGTTCGAGATCGCCTCGCCGCCGGCTGCCTTGATTTCCTCGACCACTTGCAGCGCTGCATCTGAATGGCCGGTGCCGTCGCGCGCGCCGCCGAGATCGTTGACCACGACCTTCGCGCCGCGCTTGGCCAGTTCGAGCGCGTACGCACGGCCGATGCCATTGCCCGCGCCGGTGACGACCGCCACGCGGCCTTCGAAGGAAATGCTCATTCGTCTGTCTCCTGTCAGCCCAGCGTTTCGAGCGCTGGAACGAGTTCGTCGAAATGGTCGATCACCGCGTCGGCGCCGAGCGTTCGGGCCGGGGCGTCGTTGTAACCGAAGCTCAGGATCACGCACGGCTTGCCGGCAGCCCTGGCCGCACGGACATCGTAGCTCGAATCGCCGATCATGACGAAGCGTCCCTCGCCGCCGCAGCGCGCGATCGTCTCGTCGATCATGTCGGGTGCAGGCTTGCCGCGCCCCGGGCCAAGCGTGTCGCCGCCGATAACGCTGGCGAATCGGCTCGACATCCCCAGCTGGTCGAGCAGCGACACCGCCAGGCGTTCAAACTTGTTGGTCGCCACCGCGAGCTTGCAGCCGCGCGCGGCCAGCGTATCGAGCGCGGCCAGGCAACCGGGATAGGGCCGGGTTTGGTCGGCGATGTGCGCGGCATAACGATCGAGCAGCCCGGCATAGAGTTGTTCGAACTCGGCTTCGCCCACGGGCCCCCCAGTGGTGTTGAACGCGCGCTCGAGCATTGCCCGGCTGCCGCCACCGACCAGATGGGCGACCTGATCCTCCGTGATCGGCTCGCGGCCGATTTGCGCCAGCGTGTGGTTGATCGCCGGATGCAAGTCCTTGTTGGAATCGACGAGCGTGCCGTCGAGATCGAAGCCGACGATGGCAAAGGGGAAGTCAGTCATCCCCAGCGCCGTTGCCGCAGCCTTATGGAAACCGCAACAGATTGGTGGCATTCGCGCCGCTATGAGCAGCAGACCAATCGCCGCCATCGTCCTCGCCGCAGGCAAAGGGACGCGCATGAAGAGCGCGACCCACAAAGTCCTCCACCAGATTGCCGGGCGGGCGATGATCGATCATTTGCTGGCTTCGCTCGGGGATCTCGGCCCCGCGCGGACGGTGGTGGTGGTCGGCGATCTGCGCGATCAGCTGGAGAAGGCGCTCGGCGCGCGCGCGGAAGTGGTGGTGCAGGAGCCGCAGCTCGGTACCGGACACGCGGTGCAACAGGCCGAGGCGGCGCTGGCGGGCTTCGCTGGCGATGTGCTGGTGCTCTACGGCGATGTCCCGTTCGTCCGCTCCGCGACGATGCGTGCGATGCTCGACCGGCTGGGCGAAGCCGATGCGCCCGCGGCCGTGGTGCTCGGGTTCGAGCCGGACGATGCGCTGCAATACGGGCGCGTGATCGCCGAGCAGGGCCGCATCGCGAAAATGGTCGAATTCAAGGATGCCAACGCGGCCGAGCGCGCGACCAGGCTGTGCAATTCGGGGTTGCTGGCGGCGCGCGCGGCGGACCTGTTCGCGCTGCTCGGCAAGGTCGGCAATGCCAACGCCCAGGGCGAATACTACCTGCCCGATATCGTCAACATCGCAGTCGGCGAAGGGCGTACCTGCGCAGTGGTCGTGACCGACACGCCTAACGAGGTTGCCGGAATCAACAGCCGCGCCGAGCTCGCCACCGCAGAGGCGCAATGGCAGGCGTTCAAGCGCGACGAGGCGATGGCCGGCGGCGCCACGCTCAAGGCGCCGGAGACGGTATTCTTCTCATGGGATACGGCACTCGGAAAGGACGTGACGGTCGAGCCGAATGTGGTGTTCGGGCCTGGCGTGACGGTGGCGGACAACGTCACCATCCGCGCGTTCTGTCACATCGAGGGCGCAACCTTGGCAAGCGGGGTTGAGGTCGGCCCCTTCGCGCGGCTGCGGCCCGGCGCGCGGCTTGAGGAAAAGAGCAAGGTGGGCAACTTCGTCGAGATGAAGGCGGCCACGCTTGGGCCGGGCGCCAAGGCCAATCACCTGACTTACCTCGGGGACGCCGAAGTCGGCGCGGGCGCGAACATCGGCGCCGGCACGATCACCTGCAACTACGATGGCTATTTCAAGCACAAGACCGTGATCGGCGAGCGCGCTTTCATCGGATCGAACAGCGCGCTGATCGCCCCGGTTCGGATCGGAGCGGATGCCATCGTTGCCGCGGGCAGCGCGGTCAGCCGCGACGTCGCGGCCGGCGAACTGCGCATGGTCCGCGCCGAACAGTTGGTGAAGCCAGGGTGGGCGGACCGCTTCCATAACGCGATGCGCAAGAAAAAGGCGGAGGCGAAGGACTGAGATGGCGCTCACCGATCGGCAACTGGCGGTTGTCCTGCAGGCCTGCATCGAGCACGCGAAGATGCGGCTCGAGGAGCAGGGCGGCTTTCTGCCGTTCGGCGCGCGCGCCCGGCCCGATGGCGAGATAGAATTCGTCGAGGCGCGGGAAACCGGCGAGGAGGAATCGCTCGACGCCGTCTATCAGCGAATCAGCGCGCTCGTCGCTCAGGCCGGTCGGGCGAAGGAGATCGTCGCCGGCGCGCTTGTCGCCAACACCGGACTGCCGGAGGGTGCCATCGGAACATTCGAAACTGCGATCACCGTCCAGCTCGAAGCGCCGGGCTTCTGCCGCGGCGTGATCGCGCCCTACAGGCTGACCGGCGATGGTCAGCGGCGGGTGGAACTGGGTGATTTGCTGCCAGACGTCGCGGACGCGGTCATCTTTGCCGGCTGACGATCATTCCTGCTTCTTGCGCGCGTGGATAAGCCGAATGGTGTGGATCGAAGTCTTATCCAAGGAAACGTCCGGTAGGCCCAGGGCCACGGCGTTCCGCCGCCAGCGGCCACGGCTCCGATCGTCAGAGGCCGTCATCTTCGTCACGCGCAGTAACAGGGATCTGCCGGCGCGCACGCCGGGTATCCGCGTCCCCCATATCCTGTAGGAACAAGCTCATGTGTGGAATCATCGGCATCGTCGGCAAGCAGGAGGTCGCCGCGCGGCTGGTCGATGGCCTGCGGCGAATGGAATACCGCGGCTATGACAGCGCCGGCATCTGCACCGTGCATGATGGAGAACTGATTCGCCGCCGCGCGCCGGGCAAGCTGATCCATCTCGTCGCGGAACTAGACCGGCATCCCGCTCCTGGCACGACCGGCATCGCCCACACCCGCTGGGCGACCCACGGCGCGCCGACCACCAGCAATGCCCATCCGCACGCGACGGGTGAAGTCGCGCTGGTCCACAACGGCATCATCGAGAACTTCCGTCCGCTGCGCGAGGAGCTGGAGGCGCGCGGCCACAGATTCGAAAGCGAAACCGACACCGAAGTGGTCGCGCATCTCGTCTCGGAAGGGGTCGAGGCGGGAAAGAGCCCGCAGGATGCCGTCCGTGCGGTGCTGCCGCGGCTGCGCGGTGCGTTCGCGCTGGCGATTGCGTTCCGCGCGCATCCGGAGCTCCTGATCGGCGCGCGCCTCGGCTCGCCGCTTGTGGTCGGTTACGGGGAGGGCGAGACTTACCTCGGGTCGGACGCGCTCGCGCTCGCGCCGCTGACGCAGAAGATCTCGTATCTCGAGGAAGGCGACTGGGTCGTGATCACGCGCGAGGGCGCGGCGATCTTCGACAAGGACGATCAGCCCGTCGAGCGCCCGGTGCAGGAATCAGGCGCCACCGCCACCGCGATCGAGAAGGGCAACTATCCCCACTTCATGCTCAAGGAGATATTCGAGCAGCCGATCGTCGTTGCGCAGACGCTGCGTTCCTACTTGCGCCCGCTCGAGCGGCAGGTCGCGCTGCCGCAGATCGATTTCGACATTTCCGCGGTGGAGCGGGTGCAGATCGTCGCCTGCGGCACTTCGTATTACGCGGGGATGGTCGCCAAGTACTGGTTCGAGCGCTTCGCCCGCGTCCCGGTCGACATCGATTTCGCCAGCGAGTTCCGTTACCGCGAACCGGTGCTGCAGCCGGGCGGGCTGGCGTTGTTCATCTCCCAGAGTGGAGAAACCGCGGACACCCTGGCGGCATTGCGTCATTGCCGCGCCGAAGGGCAGACCATCGCGGTGGTCGTCAACGTTCCAACCAGCTCGATGGCCCGCGAAGCCGACCTGCTGCTGCCGACCCACGCCGGGCCCGAGATCGGCGTCGCCTCGACCAAGGCATTCACCTGCCAGCTCGCGGTCCTGGCCGCGCTTGCCGCGCATTTCGCGGTCAAGAAGGGCAAGATGAGCGCCGCGGAGGAATCGGCGATCGTGGATCATCTGCTCGAAGCGCCAGCCGCGCTCACCGCCGCGCTCTCTCACGACGAGGAAATCGCCGGCATGGCGCATCTCATCGCTCCGGCTCGCGATGTGCTTTATCTTGGCCGCGGACCGGACTTTCCGCTCGCGCTTGAGGGCGCACTCAAATTGAAGGAAATCAGTTACATTCACGCCGAAGGTTATGCATCGGGTGAAATGAAACACGGGCCGATCGCGCTGATCGACGAAGCGGTGCCGGTGATCGTCCTCGCGCCCTCGGGGCCGTTGTTCGAGAAGACCGTCTCCAACATGGAGGAAGTACGCGCCCGCGGCGGCAAGATCGTGCTGATTTCCGACGCCCGGGGCCTCGCCGAAGCCGGCCACGGTTGCCTGGCGACGATCGAGATGCCCGCGGTACACCCGCTAATCGCGCCGCTGGTCTACGCGGTGCCGGTGCAACTGCTCGCTTATCATGTGGCGGCAATCAAGGGCACTGACGTGGATCAGCCCCGCAACCTCGCGAAAAGCGTGACGGTGGAATAGCTTGGCTTAAGCCATTCGCAGATTTCAGGTTTTACGGCCCGTCAACCAATTTCGCTTACGCCGCTCCATTGTGAGCGACGCGCATTCCGAATTGCCCGGCCTTCCGCTGCGGCTCAGCAATCTTGCGCTGATCGGCCTCAAGCAGCCCGAAGAGGGAAGCTGGGGCCGTCTCCGCGCGTTGCAATACGGGCGCCTGTCCGAGAATTCCCTGTTCCGCGTCGCCATCCACGTCGTTGCGGTGCTCATCACCTTCGCGATCTTCGCCGGCAAGGTGCCGATGCTCGCGCTCGGCGTCTGGGGCGTTACGGTCGGCGGCGCGCTGTGGAACACCGTGGCGATCGATCGCGGCCTCGCCAACGTAGAGCGCAGCAGGATGTCGCGCGCCGATTTTTGGCGCCACACCAGCGCGTTCGCGGTGCTCGGCGCCGCGTGGGCCTCCCCGCTGATCGTGTTCCTGCCGTGGGGCGCGCCGATGGATTTCCTCGCCAGCTGGGCGGTGATCGCGATGCTGATCACCGGGGCCGCAGTCGCGGTTTCGGGCGCCCCATTGGCGACGATCGTGTTCACGTTGGTGACGGGCGGAGCGGCAGCGATCGCCTGCCTCCTGTTCGGTCAGCCAGTGTTGATCGGGGTGGTGCTGGGGTTCGTGGCGATCGCGGTAAATGGCGCGATCCGCTCCTCGCGGATCTACGTTTCGGCGCGCGTTTCCGAAGTCGGCGTCGCAGAGAAGAGCGAAGTCGTGTCGCTGTTGCTTCGCGAGTTCGAGGAGAACGAGGCGGATTGGCTATGGCAGATCGACACCGCCCGCCGCATCCGTTCGGCCAGCCCGCGCTTCGCTTACGCGCTGGGGCAGGACAGCGCCGCGATCGAGGGCAAGAGCTTCATCCAGCTCATCGCGGGCGAGTCCTGGGAAGCCGGCCAGTTCGCACCCAGCCTCCATGATCTCGCCGAACGGCTCAAGCGCCGGGAAAGCTTCTCCAACCTGATCGTCAGGGTCGACGTAGCCGGCGGCCGCCGCTGGTGGGAACTGTCGGGCACGCCGATGCTCGACGAGGATAGCAAGTTCGTCGGCTACCGCGGCGTCGGCTCGGACGTCACCGAGCGCCGCGAGAGCGATGAGAAGATCGCTTATCTCGCGCGCTACGACACGCTCACCGGCCTGCCCAACCGCATGATGCTGACCGAGGCGCTCGGCGACGCGATGCGCTATGCCGAACAGTGGCGCACGCGCTGCGCGTTCCTGATGATCGATCTCGACCGGTTCAAGGCGGTCAACGATTCGCTGGGCCATCTCGTCGGCGACCGGCTGCTGGCCCAGGTTTCGGACCGCCTGAAGGAGCTTATCACTGCCAACGAGCTGTGTGGCCGGCTGGGTGGAGACGAGTTCGCGATCGTCATTCGCGATGCGTCCGACAGCGCCTGGGTGGAGAGCGTCGCCGGCCGGGTGATCGAATGCCTGTCGCGGCCTTACGAAGTCGACAATCACACCCTGTTCGTCGGCGCCAGCGTCGGCCTGGCGCTTGGCCCGCGCGACGGCACGACCGTCGAGATGCTGATGCGCAATGCCGATCTCGCGCTGTACCGCGCCAAGGACGAGGGCGGGGGCCGCCACCGCACGTACGAGCCCTCGCTCCACGCCGACGCTGAGGAACGCCGCAAGCTCGAATTCTCGCTCCGCCGCGCGCTCGACCGCAAGGAGATGAGCCTCAATTTTCAGCCAGTGGTCGATGCGCACAGCGAGCGGGTGGTGAGCTTCGAGGCTCTGCTGCGCTGGAACAGCAAGGAGCACGGCTTCGTCAGCCCGGTGAAGTTCATCCCGCTGGCCGAGGACACTCGCCTGATCGTGCCGATTGGCGAATGGGTGCTGACCGAGGCGTGCAGGGAGGCAACCAAATGGCCGGACCAGATCAAGGTCGCGGTCAACGTCTCGGGCGAACAGCTGCTCGATCCCAACTTCTCGCGCACCGTGGTCAACGCGCTCGCTGGCAGTGGCCTTCCGGCACACCGGCTCGAGGTTGAGGTGACCGAGAGCATCTTCGTGCGCGACGCGGTCAGCGCCCGCCAGACGCTGGAGGAGATAATGGCGCTCGGCTGCTCCGTCGCGCTCGACGACTTCGGCACCGGCTATTCTTCGCTCGGCTACCTGCGCGCGATGCGCTTCTCGACCATCAAGGTCGACCGTAGCTTCGTTCAGGGCGCGGCGACCGGCAACAAGGAAAGCCTGGCGATCATCCGCGCGGTGGTGGCGATGGCTGACAGCCTCGAAATGTCGACCACCGCCGAAGGGGTGGAGAACGCCGACGAGGCCAAGCTCGTCACCGACCTCGGCTGCAAGAAGATCCAGGGCTACTATTTCGGCCGCCCGATGGAGGCCGCGGACGCGCTGGCGCTGTTCGACAAGAAAGGCGCTAAGAAGGCCGTGGCGGCTTAGGCTAGCTTGTCATTGCGGGGGGATAGAGGCCCTGCCACAATCCATCACCTGAAGCTGGATTGCTTCGCTGCCCTCGTAAAGACGACGATTCAAGCCTCGACCATTCCCCGGATCGCGCTCTCGAACAGCGCGCGGCCGTCAGTCCCGCCGTGGCCTTCGTCGATCGCCCGTTCCGGATGCGGCATCATGCCGAGCACGTTGCCCGCCTCGTTGAGGATCCCGGCGATGTTGCGCTGCGAACCGTTGACGGCTTCGACGTAGCGGAACGCCACGCGCCCTTCACCCTCGAGCCGGTCGAGCGTCGCGTCATCGGCGTAGAAGTTCCCGTCGTGGTGGGCGACCGGGATATGGATGTGCTGCCCCGCCTCGTAGCCCGCCGTGAACAGCGACTGCGAGTTCTCGACCTCGAGCGTCACCGTCCGGCAGACGAAGTTCTGGCCCGCGTTGCGCATCAGCGCGCCGGGCAAGAGGTGCGCTTCGGTCAGCACCTGGAAGCCGTTGCACACCCCGAACACCGGCACGCCGCGATTCGCCTGTTCGACCACCGCGCGCATCACCGGGCTGTGCGCCGCCATCGCGCCGGATCGCAGGTAGTCGCCGTAGGAAAACCCGCCGGGCAGGGCGATGAAGTCGAGCCGATCGGGCAGTTCGGCATCGCCATGCCACACGCGGTGCGGCGCGACGCCCGAGATCGTCTCGAGCGCCACCGCGAGGTCGCGGTCGCAGTTCGATCCGGGGAAGGTGACGACGGCCGAGCGGAACGCCATCACGCCCTCTCCAGCTTCTCGATCCGATAATTCTCGATCACAGTGTTGGCGAGCAGGTTGCGGCACATCTCATCGAGCGCCGCGTCGCTGGTGCCGTCGGCCACGTCGAGTTCGATTTCGCGGCCGATGCGCACGTTCTCGACGCCCGAGAAACCGAGCCCCTCGAGTGCATGATGGACCGCGCGGCCTTGCGGATCGAGCACGCCGGGCTTGAGGCTGATATGGACGCGGACTTTCATCGCGAGCCTTTGTTTGGGTGAGGAGTCGCGCGCCCTATGGCGATTGCGGCTCGTCCCGACAAGGGCGCGCCGGCGGTTTTCCTAGTCCAGCCGCATTACCCAGCCATGCCTGTCCTGCGCGGTGCCGCGCTGGATCGCCACCAGCCTTTCGCGCATCCGCCCGGTCAATTGCCCCGGTCCGCCCGAGCCGACGGTGAACTCGCCGTCATGGCTGGCAACCTTGCCGACTGGCGTCACGACCGCGGCGGTGCCGCAGGCGAAACATTCGAGCAGTTTGCCGCTGCCTGCGTCCTCGCGCCACTGGTCGAAGGCGTAGGGTTCCTCGCGCACCGTCAGGCCTTCCTCGCGGGCGAGGGTGATGAGGCTGTCGCGGGTGATGCCGGGCAGGATCGTGCCGCCGAGCGGAGGGGTCAGCAGCGAGCCGTCTTCGAAGGCGAAGAAGAGGTTCATGCCGCCGAGCTCCTCGACGTACTTGTGCTCGGCCGCGTCGAGGAAGCAGACCTGGTCGTGACCTTTGCTGACCGCCTCGGCGTGCGGCACAAGGCTCGCCGCGTAGTTGCCACCACACTTGGCGGCGCCGGTGCCGCCAGGCGCGGCGCGGGTGTAATCGCGCGAAACCCAGATCGACACTGCCGGCGCGCCGGACTTGAAATAGTTGCCCGAAGGGCTGGCTATGACCAGAAACTTGTACTGTTTCGCCGGACGTACGCCGAGGAACGCCTCGGTCGCGATCATGAACGGGCGCAAGTAGAGCGAGCCGCCTTCAACCGTCGGAAACCACTCCCGGTCCGCGAGCACCAGCTGACGGATCGCCTCGATGAAGGCCTCCTCCGGAAGGTTCGGCATCGCCAGGCGGTCGGCCGAGGCGTTGAAGCGGCGCGCGTTCGCTTCCGGCCGGAACAGTGCCATCGCACCGTCCTCCAGCTTGTAGGCCTTGAGACCTTCGAAGATCTCCTGTGCGTAGTGGAGCACGGCAGACGCGGGATCGAGGCTGAGCGGTTCGCGTGGGCCGATGCGTGGGCTGTGCCAGCCGCGCTCCTCGTCCCAGTCGATGGTTACCATGTGATCGGTAAATACCTTGCCGAAACCCGGATCGGCGATCGCCTGCGCGCGGCTGGAGCCGGGAACCGGAGCGGGATGCGGGAGGCGTTCGAAGCTGTGAGGGGCGGTGGCGAGCGTCGCCATGGAGGCAAGGTCCTGTCGGTTGATGATGCGGGGGGTTGAACGAATATTTCGAGCTAGACAAGAAAAATGAAATAAATGGTAAGCGGTGCAACCATTCCAATCGACCTAGCGCGTCGGATAAACGAAGGCAAAGTGTCGCGATGAAGTGAGGGCTGCCTCTCCATCCCGAACCCGCCAATTCCGGATATGAGAAGGGCCGCCTCGCGGAACGAGACGGCCCTTCGCATGGTCAGCGGCCGGAAGTGCCGCTCACGAAGCCTTTATCGGCCAAAGAAGATTACCGATAATGCTCCGCACGGGTCGTTTCCGACCTCCCTGCTGAACCATGAGACATCGGTCACCTCCTTTCGCGCTTGTGAGCCAGAGCTCCATCTCACTGGAGCCCAAGACCGCGTTCGCCGCTGATCTTGGCCTATATGTGAGTCAGAGAGTGTTCTAACTCAAGTCTTGTATTTATCTTTTTCCCCGTCAGAATCGGGCACTTCGGGCCTGCGCATCGCGCGGGCTTTTTTGTGCCCGATACCGACTGAGGGTTGGCCTGGCTTACTGAGCTTCGGTCGGGCTCGGCTCGGGGGACGGGGTCGGCGACGGAGCCGGGGTCGGGGTTGGCTCGGCGGTCGGCTCGGGCTGCGGGGCTTCCTGGGCCTGGATGGCGCTCAGAGCGAAAGGAGCAGCGAGAAGAAGCGCCGAAGTTGCCGCGAGAATTTTCCTGGAAGACATAGGTACTCCGTGGGGTTGCAAGTGAGGGCCGCGGTCTTTCTGTCGCACCGCCGCGCGCGCCAAACCCCCTGCGGCGGCGCGTCGTTCGTTTGGGGTGAATCGTTAGCCGTCCCCGGCTCGTCGCCTGAGGGCACCGCTTCGTGGAGGGGCGTTTTGCCGCTGGCGGGAATCGCTTGCCGAGTCAGCGGGGAAGCAAAGCTGCGGCGTTAGCGGCAATCCTCGATCACCCGGCTGATTTCGGGCCACGCAGGAACGTAAAGCGCCTGGCCGCTGCCCTCGATCGCAAACCGGCCTTTCGAGAATGCGATCGCATCGAGCAGCGGATCGCGCGCTTGTAGCGCGGCGACGCCGCCGGTCGCTTGCAGCGCACGCGTAGCCGTCTCGGTACGGACGGTGAGCAACGCGCTCCCTGCGCCTGGCCAGGCGATACGCACCGCTCCGCCCGTGCAGGTCATCGTAAGCCGCGGCTGGCCGGGAAGGCCGAAGGTCGCCGTGCCGTTCGCATAGGTCCAGTCACCCGGCGTCTGCGGCGCGTCCTCCCAGTTGGTGGCAGTCGGCACCGGAGCGGCGGGCGCCGGCGCGGGCGCGGGTGTCGGAGCCGGCGGCGGAGCAGGCGTGGGCGCTTGGGTGCGCGGGACGCAGGCCGCGATCAGGGCCAGCGGGGCGAGCGGGGCAAACCGGAGGAATCGCATGCCGTCCTTTCATGACGAAGCGCAGTGGCTGGCTCAAGCCGATAGCGTCCGCTAGTCGCGCGTGATGCCCGCACAGGCCAGAAAGCAACGCATCGATCAACTGCTCGTTTCCCGCGGGCTCGCGGAAAGCCGCGCGCGGGCGCAGGCATTGGTGATGGCGGGGCTGGTGTTCAGCGGCGAAACGAAGCTGGCGAAGCCGGGCCAGCAACTGGCCGAGGACGCCGCCATAGAAGTGCGAGGGCGCGATCACCCCTGGGTCAGCCGCGGCGGGATCAAGCTTGCCCACGCGCTCGATTATTTCCAGCTCGATCCCGGCGGCGCCACGGCGATGGACATCGGCAGCTCGACCGGCGGCTTCACCGATGTGTTGCTGAGCCGCGGAGCCGCCCACGTGTTCGCGGTCGATTCGGGCACCAACCAGCTCGCCTGGAAGCTGCGGCAGGATCCGCGGGTGACGGTGCTCGAGCAGACCAGCGCCCGCGTGCTGACGCCGGCAGAGATCGACCGGCCGTGCGGCTGGGTGGTGTGCGACGCCAGCTTCATCTCGCTCGTCAAAGTGCTCGAAGTGCCGCTCCGCCTCGCCGCTCCGCAATGCCGGCTGGTGGCGCTGATCAAGCCGCAGTTCGAAGTCGGCAAGGGAGAAGTCGGCAAAGGCGGGGTGGTGCGCGACCCGGCGCTTCATGCGCGCGTATGCGGGGATGTGCGCGACTGGCTCGAGGCAGACGGCTGGCGCGTGCAGGGAATCGCCGTGAGCCCGATCACCGGCCCGCAAGGGAACGTCGAGTTCCTCATTTCCGCCGAACGCAGTTGAATCGGGACAATCTCCGCCCTGCCGTTGCGCGCCTCCCCGGGGGCGGCCAATATCCCGTGTCGAATCGGGGACTTTCCACATGAACCGTCTCGCGTCGCCCGCACAGTTGAGGGCCAGCCTGTTGCGCTGGGCGCTGGTGCTCGTGCCGGCGGTGCTGCTGCTGGGGTTCGTCTCGGGGCAGGTTGCCGGCAGCGGACCTGACAACCTCTGGTTCGCGGTGCTCGAGAAGCCTTCGATCTACCCGCCGCCCGCAGCCTTCGGCATCGTCTGGGCGATTCTCTATGTGCTGATGGGCTATGCGGCGGCGATGATCGCTTCGGCGTGGGGCGCGCGCGGGAGGCCGGTCGCGTTGGTAATGTTCGCGATCCAGCTTGCGCTCAATCTCGCGTGGTCGCCGGTGTTCTTCGGACTGCACCGGATCGCCGCGGCGTTGTGGGTGATCGTGGCACTCGATTTCGCGGTTCTGGTGACGATTGTACTGTTCTGGCGCGTGCGGCGGATCGCCGGCGTGCTGCTTCTGCCCTACCTCGCATGGACCCTTTTCGCGACCGCGCTCACCTGGCAGTTTCTCGCGCTCAATCCTTATGCGGACGGCGTCGAAGTCAGTGGCGCGGTGGAGCGGATTGAATTGTAGCGCGCGCGGGTCCACAGAGCCGCCATGCAAAGCGACAACCCCCGCATCGCCGATTTTGTCAAAATGGTGAACGCCGCAGCCGGCACTTTCGCCGGCATGACCCGCGAGATGCGCGAAGCCGCACGCGATCGCGCCAAGGAGGCGTTCGGCGGGCTCGACTTCGTCAGCCGCGAGGAGTTCGACGCGGTCAAGGCGATGGCCGCCAAGGCGCGCGAAGAGAACGACAAGCTTGCCGAGCGGATCGCGGCGCTGGAAGCCAGGCAGAAAAAGTAAGCACGTTTCCCGCGCAGTTTCCACCGTACCTTTCGGAGAAGCGACCGATGCCGTTTGACATCTATCACGCCTCGGCGCCGGTGTTCGTCACCGCGCTTGCCAATATGAAATCGTGGCTCGATCTGCCCGCCGCCGTCGCGGCGGAGGGGGAGCTGTTCGAAGCGCGCCTGGTTGAAGACATGAAGCCGCTCCCGGCACAGTACCAGTTCGCCTCCGACAGCGCGAAGAATGCCATCGCGCGCCTTGCGGGGGTCGATGCGCCGGCAATGCCCGATACCGAGGCCAGTTTCGCCGAGCTGCGGGAGCGCTGTGACAAGACTATCGCGTTCATCGAAAGCGTCGGCCCGCAAGCGCTCGAAACCAGCGCCACGCGCGAAGTGGTGATGAAATTCCCCAACGGCACGGGCTATCGTTTCTCGGGTGAGGATTATCTCACCCGCTTCGCGCTGCCGAATTTCTATTTTCACGTGACGATGGCTTACGCGATCCTGCGCGCCCGGGGCGTTCCCCTCGGCAAGCCAGACTTCCTTCGCCACCTCGGGCCGCCGGTCGAGCTCTAAACGCCATTTTCAGGTACAGGCGCTCGCATCGCGCCTTTGCGCCCTTGCGTGAGCCCAACTAAGCGTCGCCGATGCACGTTCGTGCCCCCGCCATCCTGCTCGCCGTCCGCTCGCACGGGGAAACTGCGAGCATCGCACGGCTACTCACGGAGGAATTCGGTGTCGTCGCCTGCTATGTCGCCGGCGGACGGGGCAGGCGGCTGCGGCCGGTGACGATTCCCGGCAACCTCGTCGACCTCCAGCTTTCCGCGCGTTCGGACAGTCAGTTGCCGTTCGCCAAGCTGGAGCTGCTCGCCAGCCGCGGCCCATGGCTCGGGGAGCCGTTGGCGGCCGCGGCGATCGGCTGGGCCACCGCGCTCACCGCCACCGCCTTGCCCGAGCGCAATCCCTATCGGGCGCTCTATCAGGCGCTGGCCGCGCTGCTCGATGCGATCTGCCACGCCCCGTCCGCGCGTGGCTGGGCGCGCGCCTTGCTCGGCTACGAGACGCTGTTGCTGCGTGAGCTTGGGTACGGCGGGTCGCCGCCCCAGGCCGCAGACGACCTGCCGGCTGTGCTTGCCGCGCTCGATCGGCTCGCGGGCCCCCTCGACCACTACCTGCTTGCCGACCGCCGGGGAGACGTTATGGCGGCGCGCGCCCGGCTTCGGGACCTTTTGGGACGGATGGATTCATGAAAATTGCAGTGCTTCCTGGTGACGGTATCGGCCCCGAAATCACAGTCGAGGCCTGCAAGGTGCTCGACGCGCTGGGGCTCGATCTGACGACGGAAGAGGCCGATATCGGCGGCATCGCCTATCATCGCCACGGCCATCCACTTCCTCCGGAAACGCTCGCGCTGACGAAAGCCGCGGACGCGATCCTGTTCGGCGCGGTCGGCGATCCGGCGTGCGACGCTCTCGAGCGCCACCTGCGCCCAGAGCAGGCGATCCTCGGTCTGCGCTCGGCGCTTGGCCTGTTCGCCAACCTGCGGCCCGCCAAGGTATTTTCGGGACTCGAGGGCTTCTCCGCGCTCAAGCCCGAAATCGCCGCCACCATCGACCTGCTGATCGTGCGCGAGCTCAACGGAGACGTCTATTTCGGCGAGAAGGCGATCCGCACGCTCGACGACGGACGCCGCCAAGGTTTCGACCTGATGTCCTATGCCGAGGACGAGGTGCGCCGCATCGCGCACGTCGCGTTCCGCGCGGCGCAAGGGCGGGGCAAGCGCCTCACCAGCGTCGACAAGGCCAACGTGCTCGAAACCAGCCAGCTGTGGCGCGACGTGGTGATCGAGGTTTCGGCCGAGTATCCGGACGTGATCCTCGATCACTTGTACGTCGACAACGCCGCGATGCAGCTGGTGCGCGATCCCGGCCAGTTCGATACCGTGGTCACCGGCAACTTGTTCGGCGACATCCTCTCCGATCTGGCGAGCATGTGCGTTGGTTCGATCGGCCTGCTCGCCAGCGCCTCGCTCGGCGCGGAGCGAAGTGCGTTCGGCACCAAGGGGCTTTACGAGCCGATCCACGGCAGCGCGCCCGACATCGCCGGCCAGAACAAGGCCAACCCGATGGCGATGATCCTCTCGGCGGCGATGATGCTGCGCCACTCGTTCGGCCGTGAGGCCGAAGCGGTGCGGATCGAAGCGGCGGTGGCGAAGACGCTGGCCGATGGCATCCGCGGGGCGGACCTGGGCGGTACCGTCGGCACGTCCGAGATCGGCGACGCGGTGCTGGCGCGGCTGTGACGCTCGAACTCGCCGTCGTTCTTCCGACCCGCAACGAGCGGGGCAACATCGCACGGATGGTCGCGCGGCTGGAAAGTGTGCTCGGCCAGGGCGGCTGGGAAGCGATCTTCGTCGACGATGACAGCCCGGACGGGACCGCCGACGAGATCCGCCGAATCGGCGCGAACGATCCGCGCGTGCGGGTGATCCAGCGCATCGGCCGCCGCGGCCTCGCGAGCGCGGCGATCGAGGGTATGTGCGCTACGGCCGCGCCGGTCGTCGCGGTGATGGATGCCGATCACCAGCACGATCCGGCGTTGCTGCCGATGATGCTCGAAGCGATCCGCTCGGGCGAATACGATCTCGCCTATGCTTCGCGGTTCGCCGAGGGGGGGAGCGCGGCAGGCCTTTCGAGCGAGGCCCGCGAGAAGGGCTCGCGGCTCGCCAACTCGCTTGCGCGCAAGGTCACCGGGGTAACGCTGAGCGATCCGATGAGCGGTTATTTCATGCTTCGGGCCGACGCGTTGCGGAAGGACGCGCACCGCCTCTCGGGGATCGGATTCAAGATCCTGCTCGATATCCTCGCCACTTCGGAGGTGCCGATGCGGGTGAAGGAATTCCCGCTCGAATTCGCCGCGCGGGCCGAGGGTGAGAGCAAGCTCGATCGCACCGTGGTGTTCGAATTCCTTGTCGGGCTCTACGACAAGTGGCTCGGGCAGATCATCCCCACGCGCTTCGCGCTGTTCGGCACGATCGGCGCGGCAGGCGTGGTGGTCCACATGACGGTGCTGTCGGCTTTCCTGGCGGCATTCGGCAGCGGTGCGCGCGAACAGCTCATCACCGACTTCGAGATCGGCCAGACGATCGCCGCCGTGGTCGCGATGACGTTCAACTTCGTGCTCAACAATTTCCTCACTTATGCCGACAAGCGCCTGACCGGGTTCACGAATCTCCTGCGTGGTTGGCTTAAGTTCGCGCTCACCTGCTCGGTCGGGCTGCTCGCCAACATCGGTGTCGCGGCGGTGCTGGTGCGGATGGGGTTCCACGAATACCCGGCCGCGCTTTGCGGGATCGTGATCGGCGCGGTATGGAACTATGCGCTCTCCAGCAGGTTCGTGTGGGGGCGCTACGGTTAGGGGCGCGGGCAAGGGAGTTAGCGATGAGCTTCATTCTCGGGATCGTTATTCTCGCACTCGACATCTGGGCACTAATGAACGTGTGGCAGAGCGGCACTTCCGACGGGGCCAAGATCGGCTGGACCATCGGCGTGATCATCTTTCCGGTGCTCGGCTTTCTGGTGTGGATTCTGGCCGGGCCGAAGCAGGCGCGCATCAGCGGCTAATCAGCGCCACCCGGCGTACCACATCCATTTCTCGAATGCTTGCGGCCCGTCGAGCGGGGCGGCACTGAGGATCGGGTAGAACCACGCGAACATCGCGACCGAGATGGCCAGCGCCGCCAGCGGCACGACGCGCGAGCTGCGCTTCCAGAACTCGTCGAGCGCAAGCGCCAGCGCCGCCATCAGGAAGCAACTCGGCAGGAAGTAGTGGTAGTAGAACTGCACCGATTTCTCGGCGATGATCCAGAAGCCCAGGCTCGCGAAATAGAGCGCGAATACCGCTAGCGCGTCCCACCGCCGCCGCATCACACCGGCCCACGCGCACCACGCCAGCGCAATCAGGCCGACCAGCATCGAGAATGGATTACCGACCAGCAGCGCGCCGCGCTGCGCCCCGTCCACGTTCTCGTAGAGATACCAGATCGCCCGGGTGTTCCCGACCCATTGGGTCCATGTGCTCTGGTAGGGATGGTGCTTCAGCGTCTGCATCTGCAGCGACAGCATGTCCTTGTGATAGGCAATCAGCCCTTCGTCGCCGAGCGGCCGTTCGGCGTAGAAGTAGGCCGGCAGGAACGTCAGCGCATAGGCGACGAGCGGCACCAGCCCGAGCCATAGAGCTGCCTCCTGTAACCCGATGCCGGGGACCGGCGCGCCGCGCGTGGCGAACAGGAAGTTGCCACGTGCCGAGTGGATGCGAAAGGCGAGGAATGCCAGGCCCGGAAGCATCGCGACCGGGATGGCGTTCCATTTCGCGCCCATCGCGAAGCCGAACGCGATGCCGGCCAGCGCCAGCGGCAGCCGCGCCTTCTCCGGCTCACGCACCGCCGCCGCGCACAGCCACAGCGCGACCATCGCGAAGCTGACCATGAATATGTCGAGCATCGCGATGCGCGACTGGATGAACAGCGGGATCGCCGTGGCGACGAGGATGCCCCCAGCGATCGTGGCGAAACGGGACAGGCTGGTGAACCACATCGCCCGCATGAACGCGAACAATGCCAGGGTGCCGAACAGCGCCGGGAAGATGCGCCAGCCAAACGGCCGATCCCCGAAAATCGCGATTCCCGCCGCGATCAGCTCCTTGCCGACCAGCGGATGCTCGCGATTGAGCGGGTGCTGAAGGGCGAGCATCGCGCGGGCGGCGGGCAGGTAATGCACCTCGTCGAAGAACGGCTTCGAAGGGATCGTCAGCCGCACCAGCACCAGCAGCAGGAACGCGAACGCCACCACCGCGGTCCACCCGAACGGGTCCTTCTGATGTTCGGGGGGCACGGTCATCTGACGCGACGATTTACCAGTCGCGCGCGCGCAAGCAAGCTGCGGCTTGCTCCTCGCGCGTGCTGCGAGTAGCGCCCGCCCCATGAAGCGCACGACTGGTCAGGACCGTTCGATCACCCGCAAGTGGCGGCCCGCCACGCAAGCCGTCCGCGCCGGCACCTGGCGCAGTGAGCAGGGTGAGACGAGCGAGGCGCTGTTCTTCAACTCGGGCTATACTTACGACACGGCCGGAACAGCCGCCGCCCGCTTTGCCGGCCAAGAGCCGGGCATGACTTATTCGCGCACGCAGAATCCCACCGTCCAGATGCTCGAGGAGCGCATCGCGATGATGGAGGGGGCAGAGGCGTGCCGAGTGCAAGCGAGCGGAATGGCGGCGATGACCGCCTCGATGCTTTCCCAGCTCTCTGCCGGGGACCATATGGTCATCGCGCAGGCCGCATTTGGACCGACCCGCTGGGTCACGGACAATCTCCTGCCGCGCTTCGGCATCGCCGTGACTCCGATCGACGGGCGGGACCTCGATGCGTGGAAGGCCGCGATCAGGCCCAACACCAAGGTGTTCTTCTTCGAAACGCCCGCCAATCCGACGATGGACCTGGTCGACATCGCTGCGGTCTGCGCGCTGGCGCGTGAAAACGGCATCGTCAGCGTGGTCGATAATGCCTTCGCCACCGCCGCGTTGCAACGCCCCCTCGATCTCGGCGCGGATGTGGTCGCCTACGCCGCGACCAAGCTGATGGATGGCCAGGGCAGGGTGTTGGCCGGTGCCGTGTGCGGTTCCAAGAAGTTCATCGACGAGGTGCTGTTGCCGTTCCAGCGCAACACCGGGCCGATCCTCTCTCCGTTCAACGCCTGGGTGGTGATCAAGGGGCTGGAGACGCTCGATCTGAGAGCCCACCGGCAGGCGGACAATGCGCTGGAAGTCGCTCGCTTCCTCGAAGCAAGGGTGGCGCGCGTGCTCCACCCCGGGCTGCCGAGCCATCCGCAGCACGCTCTCGCGCAACGGCAGATGGTCAAAGCCGGGTCGATCTTCGCGTTCGAGATCGACGGTGGCCGTGAGAAAGCCCACGCGATTCTCGACGCGCTGGAGCTGATCGATATCTCCAACAATATCGGCGATGCGAAGTCGCTGATGACGCACCCGTCATCGACCACCCATTCGAGCCTCTCCGAAGACGTCCGGCAGGCGATGGGCGTGGGGCAGGGGATGCTCCGCCTCAGCGTCGGGCTGGAAGATCCGGCCGATTTGATCGAAGATCTCGACCAGGCGTTAACAAAAGTCAGCCTTTGATTTCAGCCTGCTAGGCGAATTGATTCGCTATTCGGGCGTATCGTCGCTAGCGGCGCGCGATGAAATCCGCTGTCATTTTGCGTCAGAGGGGAAGGAGCTAATGCAGGCGCAGGACTTCTTCACTGCGCTGGTCGAGTCCGCGGACGTCGGGATCGTCGCCAAGGACCTCGACGGCGTGGTCATCACCTGGAATCCCGCTGCCGAACGGCTGTTCGGCTATAGCTCCGCGGAGATGGTCGGCCAGTCGATTCGCCGCCTGCTACCGCCCGACCGCCAGAACGAGGAGGACGAGATCCTCGCCCGCATCCGTGCCGGGGAGCGGATCGACCAGTTCTTCACGCGGCGTCTGCGCAAGGACGGGCAGTTGCTCGATGTGCAGGTGTCGATCTCCCCGGTCCGCGATGCCGCGGGAACGATCGTCGGCGCGAGCAAAATCGCGCGCGACGCCAGTGCGCTGGTCGAGGCGCGGCGCAAGCTGGAGGAAAGCGAGCGCCGCTTCCGCCAGATGGCCGACAACATCTCGCAGCTTGCCTGGATCACCGATGCGCAGGGCAAGTTCGTATGGGTCAACCAGCGGTTCGAGGAGTTCTCCGGCTATACCGTCGAAGACATGCTCGAAGGCGTGCGCGACAAGCTCGTCCATCCCGATCACGTCGATCAGGTTTACGCAGAGTTCCGGCGCGCGATCGGCGCGGGCGAGGATTACGAAGACCTGTTCCCGATGCGCTCCGTCGAAGGGGAGTATCGCTGGTTCCTGTCGCGGGCCCTGCCGATCCGCGATGCCGAGGGGAACATCTCCGAATGGTTCGGCACCAACACCGACGTGACCGAACAGCGCGAGAACTCGGAGCAGATCCGTCTGCTGCTGCACGAGGTCAACCATCGTTCGAAGAACATGCTCGCCACGGTCCAGGCGCTGGCGCGCAAGACCAGCTGCGAGGACGCGAGCTTCATCGAGCGGTTCGAGCGCCGCATCGCCGCGCTCGCCGTCAACCAGGATATTCTCGTACGGCGAGAGTGGCGCGAGGTCCCGCTGGAAGAGCTGGTGCGCCTGCAGTTGCGCTTCGTCGATCAGACCGACGATCACTTGCGCATCGGGGGGCCGCCCTATTCGCTGTCGCCGCGTGCCGCTCAGATCATCGGCATGGCATTGCACGAGCTGGCGACCAATTCGCTCAAGTACGGCGCGCTGTCGTCCGACGAGGGCTCGGTCGAGATCGGCTGGAAGTGCAGCGAGGCCAAGTTCAAGATGTGGTGGCACGAGCGCGGCGGCCCGCCGGTTGCCGAGCCGCAGCGTTCGGGCTTCGGCACGATGCTGATCCGCGACGTGCCTCGTAGCTCGCTTGCAGCCTCTGTGACGATGAATTTCGAACCCGAAGGGCTCTGCTGGCAGATCGAGGCGCCGGCCGCTGCGCTCAGCGTGGAGCCGGAAATTCCGGTAGACTAGGGTAACTGCGCATAAGTCAGTACCCGCGCGGTTCAACGCGAAGGGCTTGTGGCGCAAGCGAATCCGGGTAGGCTCGCGGTCATGCAAGACGTGATGAAGAGCCTGTTCCAGCACGCCGCGATGACGGACGGTCTCACCGTCCGCGTGGCGGTGAGCTTCATGCCCGAGCAGAGCCATGCTGCCGCCGGCAAGTGGTTCTGGGCCTATCACATCCGTATCGAAAACCACGCGGGGGAGACGGTGCAGCTGCTCTCGCGCCACTGGCGAATCACCGATGCGCGCGGGATGGTCAACATCGTCGACGGCGAAGGAGTGGTGGGCGAGACGCCGGTGCTCCGGCCGGGCCAGTCGCACGATTACGTCTCGGGCTGCCCGCTGACCACGCCGCATGGTTCGATGGAAGGCCACTACACCTTCCGCCGCAGCGACGGCACGCTGTTCGAGGCGGCGATCCCGTTCTTCCCGCTGGCCGCGCCGGCCGAGGCTAACTGAGCCGCGGGGTCGACAAGCGGGGCCCCAATACCTAGCTTCCCGGGGGTGATAGCCCGCCTGCGCCCCCTGCGATCGCATCGCTTCCTCGTCTGGTCCTGGGCGATGCTGCTGGTGATCCTGATCTCGGCGGCGCCGGATGGCGGCGCGCCGGGCAGCCGCCCGATCGGTTCGGCGTTTGATCCGGCGACTTCCGCAGTGGCGGTCGCTCGAAAGAATCCCCGCGTCGCGGCGATGGCGCTGGCGGACGATGAGCGGCCGCCTCCGCCGCTGGTGGGTGCAAGCGGCCTCGCCGCGCCGGCCCTGCCAACGATCGCTTCTCTCAACTATCCTGTGAGCCCGCCGCAGCGCGTTGCCCATTCGCGCGCGGCGGGCGATCCGCGCTCACTGACCCGCGCACACGGCGCACGCGCGCCGCCCGTCGCTTAAATCCGATCCTGCCGCATCGACGGCAGACATTCCTATCCGTCGCCGCGGCGCTCGCGACCGCGACGTTCGCGGTGCGGAACACGGAGAAGAATCATGAAACGAGATCCTGGCAGGCCGCGCTGGTTCGCACCTGCAGTGCTCGTCTCGGCGGTTTCGGCGGGAGGGCTTCTCGGGCTCCTGTTCGCCCTGACTGTCGAATGACGAAACGAAGCGGGGCGCGGCAATGCGTCCGCGTCCCGCTCATTATCCGGAGTAGCGCTTGCCCCATCACACCCCGCTGATCGCCACCATCGTCGCCGGCTTCGTCTTCGCATTCATCATGGGGGCGATCGCCCACCGCCTGCGGGTCTCGCCGATTGCCGGATACCTGCTGGCCGGCGTGATCGTTGGCCCGTTCACGCCCGGGATCGTCGCCGATTCCGGCCTCGCCAATGAGCTAGCGGAGATCGGCGTGATCCTGCTGATGTTCGGCGTCGGCTTGCATTTTTCCCTGCGTGATCTGCTTTCCGTAAAGCGGATCGCGGTGCCGGGGGCGATCGTCCAGATCGCCGTCGCCACAGTGCTTGGCGTGGGCCTTGCGCTGTGGCTCGGATGGACACCCGTGGCGGGGCTGGTGTTCGGCCTTGCGCTGTCGGTCGCGAGTACTGTGGTGCTGCTGCGGGCGATGCAGGCGCGGAATCTCATCAACACAGAGCGTGGGCGGATCGCGGTCGGCTGGCTGATCGTCGAGGACTTGGCGACCGTTGTCGCGCTGGTGCTGTTGCCGCCGATCGCACTGGCAGTGAACGGGCAGGCGGGAAGCGGAGGCGCCGCCATCGCCGCGGCGCTCGGCATGACCGCGCTCAAGGTCGGCGGGTTTATCGCCTTCATGCTCATCGTCGCGCGCCGGGTGATACCAGCGGCGCTGCACTGGGTGGCGCACACTGGCTCACGCGAGCTGTTCCGCCTCGCTGTGCTGGCGATCGCGCTCGGCGTCGCGTTCGGCGCAGCGCTGGTGTTCGATGTGTCGTTTGCGCTGGGCGCATTCTTCGCCGGCATGATTCTCGGCGAGACCCAGCTCGGCCGCCGCGCCGCGGAAGAGACGCTACCGCTGCGGGACGCGTTCGCGGTCCTGTTCTTCGTCTCGGTCGGCATGCTGTTCGATCCCCGGGTGGTGATCGAGCAGCCGTGGCCGCTGCTGGCGACCGTGGCGATCATCGTGTTCGGCAAGTCGATCGCCGCGTTCGCCATCGTGCGCGCATTCGGCCATCCGACGCGCACCGCGCTGACGATCTCGGCGAGCCTCGCGCAGATCGGCGAGTTCTCGTTCATCCTCGCGGGGTTGGGGGCGGAACTGGGGCTGCTTCCGCCCGAAGGCCGCGACCTGATCCTTGCCGGCGCGATCTTCTCGATCCTCGCCAACCCGTTCATCTTCGCAGCCGTGGTCGGCAAGGCCGACGACGTGCGTCGCACGGTCGCGAGCGAGCAGGCGATGAAAACGCATACCTCGCGCGGCCAGACCGTGTTGATCGGTTACGGCCGAGTCGGCACCCTGATCGCGCAAGGCGTCGGGTCCGGGCTGACGATTATCGAGGAAGAGCCCGATCTCGCCGACGAGGCGCGGGACAACGGCTTCCACGTGGTGGTCGGCAACGCGGCATCCGACGAGGTGCTCCGCGCAGCGGGCATCGTCGAAGCCGGGCAACTGGTCCTCGCCATTCCCGAGGGCTTCGAAGCGGGGGCAATCGCCGAGCGCGCACGTGCAGTGAACCCTACGTTGCGAATCCTTGCCCGGGCTCATTCGGACGAGGAGGTCGTCCACCTCGAACTCCATGGCGCGGACTACGTGGTGATGGGCGAACGCGAGATCGCCAGGCGGTTGCTCACGCTGCTCGGGACCGCCTGAGCGCGCGCGACCTTTTTCTGACACTTTCCACAGTACCCGCAACGCAACAGTCACGAGACGGTCAACGGCGAGTCACGAAGCGAACCTAGGCGCGCTCCCGACAGGGAGGTTCCGACCTATGAGATTCGCTTACCGTTTGTCCGCTTGCACGGCTGCGCTCGCCGCCGTCATCGCTACGCCTGCCTTTGCGGGGGAGCTGCGCGGCGTTGTTTACGACGCGTCCGACACAATCGCGCTGCAGGCGGCGCAAGTGCGCATCGTCGAGCTAGATCGCGTCGTCAGCACCGAGGGCGATGGCCGCTTCGTGTTCGGCGATGTCCCGGCGGGCACCTACACCGTCGAAGTGCGCTATGTGGGCGCGGACCCGGTATCGCGGACGATCGCCGTGCCTGCTTCCGGGGCGGCATCGGTCGAGATCGCGCTTGGCGGTACCGACGCCAACCGCATCCTCGTCATTGGCCAGGGCGCCAACCAGGCGAGCGCGCTTTCGCGCAAGCGTGAGGCGGACGGCGTCAGCGACGTGCTGACCCGGGACGCGATCGGCCAGTTTCCTGATCAGAACGTCGCCGAATCGCTGCGCCGCCTGCCTGGCGTCAACGTGCTCAACGACCAGGGCGAGGGCCGCTTCGTTTCGGTCCGCGGCCTCGATCCCGAGCTCAACTCCACTTCTCTCAATGGTGTGCGCGTTCCGGCGCCCGAATCCGATGTCCGCTCCGTCGCACTCGACGTGATCTCGAGCGACATCATCGAATCGATCGAGGTGAAGAAGTCGCTCACGCCAAACATGGATGCGGACACGATCGGCGCTTCGATCGAGATCAGGACTACCAGCGCGTTCGACCGCCGCAAGGACCTGTTCACGGTGAAGGCCGAAGGCAGCTACAACGACTATTCGAACGAGATCACGCCGCACGGCAGCGTCGATTTCTCCGTCCGCCTGTCGGATAATTTCGGCGTCTCTGGCGGGGCTTCGTACTACCAGCGCAAGTTCGAGACCGACAACGTGGAGGCCGACGGCTGGAACGAGGACGACGGGCTGATCTTCCCCGAGGAGGTCAATTACCGCGATTACAACGTCGAGCGTAAGCGGTTCAGTACCAACCTCAACCTCGATGCTCGCCTGAGCGACACCACAACGCTTTACGCGCGCGGCATCTACAGCCAGTTCGACGATCAGGAATACCGCCGCGAGACGAGCCTCAAGCTGGAGGACGCGGGCGACATCTCGGGCAGCGGCGCGAGCATCGATTTCTCCGACGAGGACGGTGAGATTTCGATCCAGCGTTCGATCAAGGACCGCTTCGAAACCCAGAAAATCCGCTCGGTGGCGGTTGGCGGTGAAACCGACACCGGTACCTGGAAGGCCAAGTACCAGGCGAGCTGGGCCAAGAGTTCGGAACGTGAGAACGGCTCGGTGGACCCGGCGAACTTCGAACGCACGTTTGAGGACGAAGGTCTCGTGCTCGGCCTCGAATTGGCCAATCGCGTACCCCGTTACACGGTCCGTGGCCCGACCGGCGCGTTCACGGACCCGGCGGAATACGAGCTCGACGACATCTCCCTCACCACGTTGTCGGATTCGGTGGACGAGGAATACGCCGCCAAGCTCGACCTCGGCCGCGAGTTCGCCACGGACTCCGGCACGTTCACTATCCAGGCGGGCGCCAAGGGCCGCTGGCGCGACAAGCACTACAACCTCGAGGCCGAATATTGGGAAAACGGCGACGTGACACTGGCCGACGTGCTCGGGGAACAGAACTATCGCCTGGCCGATATCTCCCCGGTGCCAAGCTACCGCGGTGCGCGCGAACTGCTGTTTGGCCGCATGGGCGATTTCGAGCTCAACGAGTTCGACAGCGAGTTCGACAGCACGGTCGAGGACTATTCGGTCAGCGAGGACATCATGGCCGGCTACCTGCTCGGCAGGTGGGACAGCGCCACGCTACGGGTTGTCGGCGGCGTGCGCTACGAGCGTACGTCCAACGACATCCGCGGAAACCAGGTGTTGCTGGTCGAGGAAGACGGCACGTTGCCCGACGGCGGGATCGCCGACGACGACACGCTGTTCGTCACCCCGGTGGCCTACAAGCGCGAGTATGGCGATTGGCTGCCGAGCCTCAATCTGCGTTTCGAACCCCAGCCCGGCGTGGTCCTGCGCGCGGCCGGATCTCGCAGCCTGGTGCGGCCCAAGCTGTCCAAGCTCGCGCCGCGCTTCACCATCGAGCAGAACGACGAGGACGAGATCGAGGGCGAGTTCGGCAACCCCGATCTCAAACCCTACGAGGCGTGGAACTTCGATGCGTCGGCCGAATGGTACTTCTCCGGCAACGGTGCGATCACCGCGGCGGTGTTCTACAAGAACGTGAGGAGCTTCATCGTCGACACCGTGCGCGAGGATGGCACCTACCAGGGCATCGCCTTCGACGAGGCGAAGATCCCGATCAACGGTGCCGGCGGCAAGATTTTCGGTGCCGAGCTGTCGTTCTCGCAGGCGTTGACGATGCTGCCGGCGCCGCTGGACGGGCTGATCGTGCAAGCCAACTACACCTACACCGATGCGACCGGCAAAGTGCCGATCGACGGCGATCCGGCCGACTTGCGCAAGATCAACCTGCCGACCACCGCCAAGCACACCATCAACGCCACGATCGGCTACGAGAAGGGGCCGGTCAGCCTGCGCTTGGCGGGCACCTACCGCGACAAGTACCTCGACGAGCTGGGTGACGATGTCGCCGAGGACCGGGTGGTCGACAACCACTTCCAGCTCGATCTCACGGCCAAGTTCCGCGTGACCAAGAACGTCCAGCTGTTCTACGAATGGATCAACCTGAACAACGCCAAGTACTTCGCCTACAACACGGTCGGCTCGCGGCGGAATCTGCTGCAATACGAAGAGTATAGCTGGACCATGAAGGGTGGCGTGAAGGTGAACTTCTGATGGCCCGGCTCATCATCGCCGCGATGCTCGGCGCGGCGCTCGCAGCATGTACGCCGGCGGTCAGTTCCTTGCCCGTCGCAGATGTGACGGCATCCGGCGAAACCGATCCGGTCGGTACCTCGAATGCTGACGCGGCGGACGATCCGGCGATCTGGCGCAACCCGGCCGATCCGGCCGCCAGCCTGATCGTCGCGACCGACAAGAAGGCCGGGCTCTACGTCTATGGGCTCGGCGGGAAGAGCCGCTTCTTCGATCCCTCCGGCCGGCTCAACAACGTCGACCTGGCCGAGTTGCCCGACGGGCGGGTGATCGTCGTCGCCAGCGACCGCAATGATCCGCTGCGCGCCAAGCTGATGGTCTGGCAGCTCGACACTGCCACACCCAAACTGGTCCCCCTCGGCGCAGTCGATGGCGGGGCGGGCGAGGCATACGGCGTGTGCCTGTGGGCGGCGCCCGACGGGCTCCACGCGTTCTCGGTGCTCAAGGACGGCACGATCGAGGAATACCGCCTCGCCGTCGCCGCGGGTGCGGCGCGCAGCGAGCATCTACTCACTCGCAAGCTGGCCACCCAGACCGAAGGCTGCGTCGCCGATCCGCGCGACGGCACGTTCTACGTCGGCGAGGAGGACGTCGGCGTGTGGCGCTTCGCCGCAGGTGCGGCGCAGGGCCGACTCGTCGCCGAAGTCGACGACCGCCAGCTCGTCGCCGACACAGAGGGCCTCGCGCTTTGGCCGGAGGGCGCGGACGGCGGCTACCTCGTCGTCTCGAGCCAGGGCGACAACACCTACGCGCTCTACGCCTTGCCCGGCATGGAGCCCGCCGGGCGCTTCCGCATCGCCGCCGGGACTTACGGCTCCACCGAGGAGACCGATGGCATCGCGATAGCCCCCGGCGACTTCGGCCCGCTCTACCCCGAAGGCCTGTTCGTGGCCCAGGACGGAGAGAACGCGCCCAGGGCGCAGAACTTCAAGCTCGTCAGCTGGAAGACAATCCGCGACGCACTTTCGCAGCGGTAAGCTTGCTCCCAGCGCGCGCGCGCAATACATGCGCGCAGCCATGAAGCGCACGCACCTCCCCCTGAACGCCCTGCGCGTGTTCGACGCCGCCGCGCGGCACCTGTCGTTCACCCGCGCCGCCGACGAGCTGGCGGTCACCCCCGCCGCCGTCGGCCAGCAGATCCGCGCGCTCGAGGACGTGCTCGGCGTGGTGCTGTTCCGCCGCACCAGCAAGGGCCTCGAACTCACCGACGAGGCAGAGGCCGGGCTCGACCCGCTGCGCGAAGGCTTCCTCCGCTTCGAGGAGAGCGTGCAGGCGATGCAGGCCGGCCAGGCGAGCGATCGCTACACCATTGCCGCCCCGCGCGAATTCTACGCGCAATGGCTCGCTATCCGGCTTGCCCAGTTCCGCGCCATCAACCCGGACGTCCGCTACCAGCTCGTCGCTGACGAGGATGCCGACTTCACCGAGGCCAACCTCGATCTCGCAGTGCGGCTGATCGATGGGCCCGGCGAGCTAGAAGGCGTCCAGCTCGCCCCTGCCCAGAAGGTTGTCGTCGCTGCCCCCGGCTCGCCCGATGAATGGATCGACTGGCCCGGTGCCTCCTTGCCCGATGGCGAAGAGGGGACGCTCCAGGCGGGCAACGCCGGCCAGGCGCTCTCCAGCGCGCTCGCCGGGCTTGGCAAGGCGACCCTGCCTTTCCTGCTGTGCGAGGAAGCGCTCGCCGACGGGCGCCTCACCGCGCTCGAAGGGCCGGACGAAGGCCGGCGCGCGTACTGGCTGATCGCTCCGCTGCCGCAATGGCGGCAGAAGAAGGTCAAGGCCCTCGTGGAGTTCCTGACGCCGGAGTAAGAATTCAGTCGCCATTCAGCGCCCGGGGCAGAGCCCGCGCGCCGACGCTGCAAGGGAAGGGACGGGCGATGCGCAAGCTGTTGGCGATCGGGGGATGCGCGGCCGCATTGCTGCTCGCGGTTCCCGCCGCTGCCCAGGACGGGAGCTATGCGCCCGAAGAATCGCACATCGAGCGCGCGCCCAGGGGCCCCAAGCCACCCGAGCCGATCGAGCGCAAGGCGTTCGATCGCGCGGTCGGCAAACTGTTCCAGCTCGGCGACACGAACCGAGACGGGATCGTTACCCTGGCCGAGTTCAACGCCGCGATGGAAAGCCGCAAGGGCAGCGCGATCTCCGGCCGCTTCGCCGAGATCGATACCGACAACAACCAGCAGATCAGCCTCACCGAATTCTCCGCCTGGCAGCGCGCGCTCGGCTCTACCGCGCTGTCCGACAGCGCCGCCGCCGCCGCCGGCACCGAAGGCATGGTGGCCGAGGATATCGCGCTCGATCCCGGCAAGAACCGCCAGGACCACGTGCTCGCGCGGCTGATCACCCCGCTCAACGCGGTTGTGCTGGCGGGCGCCAACACCGATTACGACACCGGTACCTCGCTCGCCGAACTGATGGTTTACGAAGGCAAGCGCTTTGACCAGTTCGACCGCAACAAGGATGGCTGGCTGACGGCGGATGAGACCCGCTCGCTGACGCCGGAGGACGGCATACTCCCGTCGCCGGGCGCACCCGGGGCCCCGCCGCCGCGCTGAGGCAAAGTGACAGGTAGGGCAGCGTTCGGGAGAGAAAATCGAACCGTTATCCCCGGGTGACATAAGCGACACCGTGTCAACTGCGGACTTGCCCAAAAAGAGACGCGTTTTCAGCGTATTGAACGCGACAGGCGAGGGTGACACTGCGCCGGCGCGCCGGGCTCGCCCGGCGATACTTCGCCCCCCGACATCCCGGTCCTGAGCCGGGATCCGGCTTGGTTTCTGTTCACGCCAAAGCGCGGAGGCGCGCGGAATGTCCTTCGGCAGATGGGGAGGGCGGGACATAACCTGCCCCAGGTTGCAGAAGCGGGGCGTGTAGGAAAATGGTTTCAGACCGGAGATTTCCGGCGGATGACCGCGCCCGTTCGGCAACCACCTTGCCGAATCGATAATTCGAGATTAGTCGAATTATCGATTAAACGGAGAAGCGGTGATGAAGCGCCTGCACATGCACATCAGTGTTCCGGACATCGAACAGGCAATCGCATTCTACAGCACCTTGTTCGACGCGCCTCCGGTTGTCGTGAAGGACGATTACGCGAAGTGGATGCTAGAAGACCCGCGCGTAAATCTCGCCATATCGTCGCGGGCTCGGGCAACCGGAATCGATCATGTCGGCGTTCAGGTCGACAGCGCTGAGGAACTCGCCGAACTTGCAATGCGCCTGAAGGCCGCGGGATCGACCACGTTCGATCAACAGGCAACGACCTGCTGCTATGCGAAATCGGACAAGTCATGGGTGACGGATACCGCAGGCGTTCGTTGGGAAACGTTTTTCACGCACGGCGAAGCGACCGCATACGGCGAAGACGAAGTGATCCCGGGCGCATCCAGCGCGTGCTGCGCACCGGAACCGGGCGCGAAGGCGGCGTGCTGCTGATGTTGTTGCCCACAGCCGTTGAAGCGCTGTCGGCGCTGGCGCATCCGAGCCGCCTTGCGGTGTTTCGCCTGCTGGTTCGGGCTGGCGCGGATGGCCTGGCGGCGGGCGAAATCGCGCGCGAAATCGGCGCGCGTCCCAATACGCTTTCGACGCATCTGACGATCCTTGGCCATGCCGGGTTGATCCGATCGAGGCGCGACGGCCGATCGGTGATCTATTCGGCCGACTACGA